>DGGQ01000209.1 GCA_002392275.1 Treponema sp. UBA3870 | reverse complement strand
CAGACCCGCCTCTATGTCCAGATGGGTTGGTTCGATGGCTACAGTCCAAGGGCAATCGCAGAGTATTTCTCTGACCTTCTCCACATCCGCGGAAAGGATGTTGACGCAATCGACATGGCCGACAAATTCTGTCTGCTGAGTCTGCCAAAGGATGCCGCGGAGAGGGCGCTTGAAATGTCAAAGCAGGACGAGACAATCCCGCACATGCATGTTGACACAAGGGGTCCATCGGAATCTGACGGTGGACGTGGCAGAGGACGTGGTGGCCGCCGTGGTGGACGTGACAGAGGCTTCGGACGCGACCGTGGATTTGGCAGGGACCGCGACTTTGGGGACAGGGACAGAGGTTTCGGAAGGGACCGCGACTTTGGTGGACACGGAAGGGACAGGGGCAGAAGCTCCAGACCAAACTTCCACACCCCAACCCAGCGGAATTCAAGGGCATCCATCTACAGAAGGTCAAGGGACGAGGAGTTCTAATCCATCGGACCCAAGACGAAAAATCTAGGGAAACAAAGGCCATGGGAGCAGCAGTTCCTGTGGCTTTTTTGTTTTCAGGGCGCACAAGACTTGTAACCACCGTGCCGGATAGAATGTTTAAGCAATATGGAGGCCGGAATGAAAAAGATATTGCCCATCCTGATTGCAGCTCTTACGTTGGCCGGATGCAGAAACACACGTGGCGCGGAGCCAAACGAAAATGCCGTCGAGGGAAAAACTTTTGTCTACGAGAAGGAAGGATTCGGAGGGAACTTCACAATCAGCTTTATGGACGGAGAGTTCTGGTACTACGAGGGGATGCTCAGCAGCTACATAGGGCACGGGAGATTCAAAATCGACGGAAATGTTCTCACCATGGTTGACGGGGACGACATCAGCATGGACAGAAGCGGCGGATTCACAAACAGATTCTCAATCGACGGGAAAAGGCTTGTCTGGCAGGAAAATGGCTCGACAAACTTTCTTTACATGAAAATCAGCGATGGGGACTGCTTTCTGGAGACGGAACGCAAGCAAGAATGGTACATACCGAGGAACGGCAAGTGAGGAACTGAAATACCAGCTCCTCCGCACTGACAGAACAAGGATCCAGGGCATACTGTTTTGCCGGGTGGGCATAAAAAAACCACCTCCAAATGGAAGTGGAATATCCACGGTCCCTACGGGAGTTGAACCCATCTTTAAAGATTGAGAATCTTTCGTCCTAGCCGATAGACGAAGGGACCATCTATTCCCCAAGGAGGATTCGAACCCCCACAGTCAGAACCAGAATCTGAAGTGCTACCATTACACAATCGGGGAATGCAATGTAGGTTTATACTACAATATTTCTGGATTAGTGTCAATAGAAATCTACAAAAATATATCTTTTTTTATTAAAATTTGTTTGGAAAAGATATTGCCGCTGAAGACTTATGAAAAATATAAAATGCATTTTCCTCGTTCAACTACGCCGGATTGGAGGGGCACGCCGCGGGCGTGTTGCGACAGCAATGTAGAGAGCTCTGCGAACGGAACCCCGGAAAGCCGGTTGAACATGTTTGCGCGCAGGACAAATGTGTGTATGCCGGAACAAAAACGGATGCCGTCCGAAAAAGGAAGATTTTCAAAAGCAACACAGCGTAAACTGCGTACCGGACGGATTGTACATGCTTTACAAGATTGCACCGGAACTTTGCACAAAAAAGGAAGTCACTGAAATTATTACTTGAGGAACCCTGCATGAGTCTGATCTTATTCTCCAAATTTTCGAATCAGTTCCTCGTGGTCATTGCAGCCTGTCTTTGAGTAAATGCGTGAAAGGTAGTTTTCAAGAGAGCGACTTGCAAGGTTCAATTCACTTGCAATCTGCGCCTTGGTCTTTCGTTCAAGAAGCAGCTTAAAGATATTCTGCTCCTGCCTTGTAAAGCTGTCCAGCATGGTACGGTAGGTAAAAAGCGAAGGAACTAGATTCTGCTGCACATAACTTTCACCGCCAAGAACAATTTTGATTGCGTTTAGAAGTTCCGCCTCTGGGGCAGATTTTGAGACAAATCCCTTGGCACCGTTTTCCAGGACAATGGTCACAATTCCGGGTTTGGAAAACATGGAGTAGACAAGAATCTTTACGGAAGGAAATTTCCAGACAACTTCGCGCATGAGGTCTATTCCGCTTTCCTCACCTAAAAACAAATCCAGTATGAGGATTTGAGGAAGTGCCTTTTTCTCTGAAAGTTCCGAAAGTTTTTGCAGCGCCTCGTCCGTTTTAAAAGCAAAGCCCATGCACTCAAAACCGTTATGCTCCGTAAGAAGCTGCCTTATTCCCAGATTGGTAAGGGAGTGGTCTTCTATAACAAAGAATGTATTCATTTACACCCCCCCCCACCTAGTTTTATGTATAGTACCATTCTTTTTCATAATGCTTATTTGCGTTCCATCTCCTATTGCAGAGTTTATACTGATTTTTGCTCCGATTAAGGCGGCCCGCCTTTCCATTCCCGAAAGACCGAAATGCTTCTGCCCTGTTTCAAAATGAATGTTCTTTTTTGGATCAAAGCCTTTTCCGTCATCCGTAATAAAAATGTAAAGTCCCTTTTCTTCGCTACCGCTTTCGTTCCTGACCATCACAGTGGCTTCGCTTGCCTCCGCATGCTTAAGGATATTGGTAAGAGCCTCCTGCACGATTCTGTAAAGGTTAAGTCCTTCGTCCGCAGTCAGAAATGAAGTGTCCGTGCCGTCTATCAGCGTAAAGCGAAAGTCTATCCCGCTCTTTTCCGCAGTCTCAGAGCATAGGCTCATAAGGTTTGCGGCAAGGTCGTTCTGGGTTATGTCCGGCGGTGCAAGGTTGTAGCTCATAGCCCTGACCTGCTGTATTGTCGAGCCAAGGATGGATGAAATCTGCGTAAGAAGTTCCCCGGCATTTTCCTTTTCCGAAAGACTTTTGCAGTAACGCAAGTCCTGGGCCACCGTGTCGTGAAGTTCGCGGGCAATGCGGCTTCTTTCCTCCTCCTGTCCACGAATCGTATACAATATGTATTCATTGGAGGCATGAAGGTTCTTTTTGTCCTTGAGGAATTTGATGATGAAAACCACGGCAAAAAAAAGCAGCGCGAAAAACAGCACGTCAATTATAATGAAGAAAACCGTGTAATCATGAATAATGCTTTCCAGTTCGGCAATTTCCTGAGTCCTGTCCATAGCATCAAACCGTTTGTGTGCAACGCCTCATGATTTTATATACGCCCCAGCCCGCAAAGGTCGTAATCAGCCTGTCCGCAAAAGAGACCGGAACCTGGGCAAGTATGCAGGAGACAAAAAGACTGAACCTTTGCCGTACAAAAGCATCTGTAAATTTCTTGATGGGACTTATCATGTCGGGTATATTGCTGCATCTCAGGTGGAAATAATCGATTATGCCACCAGAAATAACGGAGCAGGCAGAAGAAAGCATCGCTATAAGGAGGAGATATAGAATCGTGATGAGCGGGCTGATTTCAAAATTCTTTTTGTGTCTTGCAACAAGCCAGCTTGAAACCACAATCAGTATTCCGCAGATTGTGTACATCAGCATAAAGACATCAAAGGAACCTGTTATAAACATCCATACAAACGAGTTGATTATGTTGTAGGAAACCTGAACAATAAGCGCCGGCAAAAGTCCTGCATAAAAGAGCACCGCCAGTGTAAAAATTGTGTCCATAAAAAGCGGGAGCTTGAGCGTGTCATAAAAGATAAAGACGGAGAGAAAATTAAGTGCAATTGCCAGAACGCAGATAACGACAAGCTTTATTTTACGCATGGCCGGGCTGGTGAATTTGTTTTCCATTTGCAATCCCACTGTAAAATCTGATTCCGCCTTATTGTTCTTTACGAACGAAATGGAATCTTTTATTGAGGTTACAATAGTTTAGTACGTTTTTGGTTAAAAGTCCATAGCAGACAGCAGGATTGAAAATAAAGCAGCCGACATAGAGGTATGCCGGCAAGGGAGGAGAAAAACAGATTTTTTACAAAGAAAGATTACTGGCCCAGGCTCCACAGAAGCAAATCAATTTTTTTTGCGTCCGCCATATTCTTTGTTTCACTTGTTGCTTTTTCGTCGTAAATTTTTATATAGGCTTTTGCGGAATCTCCTTTCAGAAGCTCAGTATATGCGGCCTCCAGTTCTGCGTACAATGCTTTTGCGTTCTTGAATTTTTCTTTGAGATCCCTCTCGTTTGAAACTTCTTTTGAAAACCTTCTGTCCAAGCCGAGCGCGGTAAGGACATTATTGTCAAGCACGGGTTTGGCCGGATCAAGAGTTGCCAACATTTTGCTTGCAAATGAAGCTTCGCAGCTTTCACTTCCTCTTTTTGTTTTCAACTGTTTCAGGTCATCAAGGATATTGCCAAAAGAAACCTTGTCTTTCTTCTTTCCAACGGCATAGTCGCTGAAAACCTCATAATACTTTTTACGCCAGGCTTCATTTCTGCGGACCTTATAATATCCGTTGAAAAGCGTCTGGAATTTTTTTGCCTTATCCGTCAGTTGATCTTTCTCGTCAAGTTCGTTCGGGTCGTTTTTTTCATTTATGAACTTCTGAATTTCCGCATACTTTGAAATGCTTATGTCAGCCGCACTGATTCTCTTCAAAGCCAGGAGTATTGTCTCCGCCGTGATTTTATTTTCATTCATATTAGTCTCCTTCACCAAAAGGGAGCGGAAAATTTCCACCCCCATTGGTGTTTTTTTATTTTAGAACACAAAGTTCTTTCTTATTTTTTTTCCGTAAAATACCCCGGATCACTTGTACCGCCGTCTATTCTGGCGTAGGTTTTGCTTATTTTGTGGGAGTCATAAGCTGTTCCTTTACCTCCTTTTAGGCTTGTGCATCCATAAAACATGTACGTTGAGCTGTAAATGCCTGTAACATAATTTGTATTGAATGCTGATGAGACATAAATTGTTGTAAGTTTAGAGCAACTTTTGAACATGGAACTCATGTCTGTCACGCTGGAGGTGTCAAGGCCGGAGAGGTCAAGCGAAGTGAGGCCGGAGCAG
>DGGQ01000132.1 GCA_002392275.1 Treponema sp. UBA3870 | reverse complement strand
AAATAATTCCCCCCCCCCGGTATCTGTCAAGTGATTTTTGTTTTTTTTTGAGAATTTTGTAAATTTGTTGCGTCAGAAAAGAAAGAAACTTATTATATAATAGAAAAGAATTAGAGCAATCACCAACACTCAACGCAGAGTTCCTAGGTATTGCCACCTCCACACGAATAAAAACCTGCAGGAGACTGTCCGCCCCCTACTCCCCATACCACAGCTTAAGTTTTTTGTTGACAATCTCCGTCATTTTTTGACCGGCCTGTTCAACGCCCATCTGCTTTAGAGTTTCGACCATTGTATGCCAGCGGGAATCAAATTCGTCCGGGGGGTTCACTATGCATGCAATCAGCGAGTTCAAAACATAGCGGTCGGCTGCATCAATTATGTCGCTCACGTCCTTTGGTAGATGATACTGCCACATCTGTCCGTGGATTGGTCTGTAGAGTTCTTCGCTCTGTGGAAAAAGTTCGGTCCAGGTCCGCACACCATACGCCTCCAGCGTTTCCTTTTCGACAGGAAGATACGCGTTGACAATCTGCTCCATGGAATTGGTCGTCATCCAGTCGCCATTTCTATCTTTCGCGCCGCTTCCACATTCGGGAAAAGGATAGGTCCAAAGTCCAACGCCAGTCTTTTTGCTGTAGTCAACATCGGTGGATTTTTTTTGATTCTCTTCCTCGGGAACAAAACGGTGGCCATCCTTTATGACATAGTTCACGCCCTCTATTCCCCAGTTGGTCAAAATCTGGGCCTCCTCCGAACACATCCAGTCGATGAACTTGAACGCGAGAACAACATTTTTGCAGCTCTTTGAAATGCTGATTCCCCATCCACCGGAATACCCATAGTCGGTAAGCGAAGGATCCTTGTATTTTTCTGCGTCGGCAACAATCGGAAGATATGCGTAGGTCCGCTCGCTCATTCCGTCCGCCACAAGATTTTTGCATGGGTCCTTGAATTCCCAGCCAGGACTTGAAAGCCCAAGCACCACACCGGAAACAATTTTCGCCTTCCACATGTCCTCGGTCTGGGTGAAAGACTCCGGGTCCAGAAGCCCCTCGTTGTAAAGACCGTTCAGCCATCTGTAATACTGGTCCATCTCGGGATTCAGAAATTTGTATTCAACATTGTGCGTCTCCCGGTCCACAATCCACTGGCCGTCGTCTGGATAGCCAATCACATAGTTACCAGGATTCGAAAGACCCACATACCAGAGCCAGTCCTTTGTCAAAAGCGAAAGTCCTATGGTCTTTTTTCCGTCCACCGTCGGATGCTTTTTGATGTATGCCCTGAGCGCGTTGGAAAAATCTTCAAGAGTGCGAAGCCGTGGATATCCAAGCTCCTTCAAAACCGCGTGCTGAATCTGCATGATTCCGTTGGTCTCATTTATTGCCTGCTTGATTTCGTAGGTCCCAAAAGTATAGATGTGTCCATCGTCGTGGCGGAGTTTCACAAGCTGGTCCCCATAGAGCGCCTTGAAATTCTTTCCGTATTTTTCAATAAGGTTCACATGCTCCCCGCTGGGCGAAATCCAGTCGTCAAGAGCAACAATCGCGTTCGCCTCAATCAAATCTGAAATCTCACTTTTCGCGTAGATAAAATCCTGGTAGCGTCCTGACGCAATCATCATGGGAATGTCCTGAGTTGTCGTGAAACGTGACTGCGACATCTCCAAAGTGATTCCTGTGCGTGCGGTTATTTCCTTTGCAACCGGGTCCGTAAACGGAAGATAGCTTACAAGGTCCCCATTGTAAAAAGTGAAAGTCGTTGGATTGTAAATGGAAAGCTCATCCTCGCCAATCGTTTTTACACATGAGAAAAGCGCAATCAAAAAAAATGACGCAAAAAAAAATTTCACAAAACCGAAAATAGGATTTCTGTTTTTCAATTTTCCGAATTCTCCCCGTCACCGTGACTTGAGCTTTTGAATTCCTTTGGAGTCATGTTCGTATGCTTTTTGAATTTCAGATAAAAATAATCCGTGTTTGTGTAGCCCACAAGTTTTGAGATTTCGTAAATCTTCAGCGGACTGGAGAGCAAAAGTTTTTTCGCCTCCTCAATGCGGATTATGTCCATGTATGTGTTGAACGGAACGCCTGTGTATTCGCGGAATTTTTTTCCAAGATACGCGCTGTTGCAGTTGAAAAGATTTCCGAGCATCTCCAGTTTCAAGTCGGTGTTGAAGTTTGCCCGCACATACTGAATCACTTTCAGAATGGTGGAGTTCGTCGTGTTTGATGTAAACGATTCGGCAAGTCCAAGCGTAAAGTCCGAGACAATCGCAATCATGCTGTCAAAATAATTCTGCGTGTAAATCAGGTTGACCAAATCAAGAGCGGGCACTGTCTCAAGTTCCTTTTCCGGATGCTTCGTCCTGATTGCGTTCTGCGTTTCAACTATAAAAGCCATGCACAGTTTTTTAATCTGGTCCACCGTAAGCGAACTTCTTTTCAGCCATCTGATTTGGGAATCCAATGTCGCGCGGATTTTTTGCAGGTCATAGATTTCGATATACTGAATCAGTTTTGGGATGCACTGGAAAAATTCTTTTTCGCTTGCGTTGACCGTGTGCGGCTGCATCCTGATTTTTGCATCCTCGTCGTTCTGTACATCACGGATTGTGACATAGGGTCTGTGAGCAAAAAAGAACATCTGCTCGTAGATTTTTTTTGCCTGGTTGAATGAATCAAGAGCACCCTCAAGACCTACAAGCGATTCCCCGACAGCGGCAAGAGAGCCTTCACCATTTTTTTGGAACTTGTTGCAGAAACGTCCAAGATGCCTGAGGATGGATTCCTCGCTCTCGTTTTTGAAAAGGATTATGTACATCGGCTCCATGGCAAAATCAAAGTGCCTGGTGTACATAAAATTTTCCTGCACCGCCATCTTCATAACCTGTAGCTGCTCCGCACATCCGCAAAGCTCCGGCGAAACAATCAGCACGCTGTAACGGTCGTCTCCATCCTCCTCCTTGGAAAAAGCCTCCGCAACGCTCCCATAAAGAAACATCCGCGAAAACTTTTTTTCCACCTCCAGATTTTTTGCGTTGGCCCTTAGCGTGTCCACCTCAGTTTCGTCATGGACCTCCTTCACAATGCTCTTGATTTTCTTTTCAAGCTCGTCCTCATCAACAGGTTTTACGATATACCCCTTGGCCCCATAGTTCAGGGCTTTCTGCGCGTACTCAAAATCACTGTAGCCCGAAAGAATCAAAAACTCCGGCACACGTGACACAAGCTCGGGATGCTCGTTGATTTCCTTTAAAACATCAATTCCAGTTTTGACCGGCATATTTATGTCAAGCATCACAATCGCGGGTTTTAGCGAAACAATTTTTTCAAGCACATCCTCGCCGTTGGAGGCCTCGCCACAGATTTCGCAACCAAGACGCTCCCAGTCGATTATGTTCTTCAATCCCTTGCGGACAATCTCTTCGTCATCGGCAATCAAAACTTTTAAAGGTCTTCTAGACATCTTCAACTTCACCCTTTCCCGTAAGCGGGACCCTTGGAATTTTCATCACGACTTCCGTGCCTTCGTTTATCCGGCTCTCAATCTCAAGCCCATACTTTTCGCCATAATACAGTTTGATTCTTTGGTTGACGTTCACCATTCCGATGGACGTGGTAAATTTTTCAACAGTGCCCGTAGCGAGTCTGGATCTAAGCTGCTCCAGTTTTTGCTCCGACATTCCGCACCCGTTGTCGCGAATCCGAATCAGCAGACTTCCGTCCTCATCCGTGTCAATCGTCAAGCAGATAAATCCACCGGGTCTCCTTTCCTCCAGTCCATGCGAAAATGAATTCTCAACAAGCGGCTGAATCAAAAGGGGCAGGATTCCAATTCCGTCAACATTGCACATAAACATAATATCATAAGAAACACGGTCTGCAAACCTTAAATGCTGGATGTCCAGATAATTGCTCACGGCCTCCATCTCATCAACAAGCGGAACCGGCTGGTCCGTTGCATCCAGGTTGTGCCTCAGGATTTTTGCCAAAAGTTTTATCGTGCGGGCGACCTCCCTGTTTCCATCAGCAAGGGCCTGCATTCTGATTGTCTCCAGAGTGTTGAAAAGAAAATGCGGATTTATCTGGCTTGCGAGCATCTTGAAGCGGATGTCGTTCTGGCGCGCCAAAAGTTTTTCCCGGTTGATTCTGTGCTGGTAAACCTCGTCAATGAGGGTCTTGATATTGTTCGCGGTGGTCTCAAGGGAGTCGTAGATTTCAACAAACTCGTCCGTTCCGCTAAGCCTGGGTCCAAGCTCGAATTTATTCTGCACCACCTTCTTGATTTCACCCTTGACGTAATCCACACGCCTTGAAAAATATCCAGAGAACAATAATATAGAAAACAACGAAACCATCGCGCCCACAAGCATGATTGCGGCACAAATCAGCACGCCAAAAGATGTTGCCTCGAGCATGTTTTCCTGCGTTATGACCTGCGCAAGAACAATGGACCCACGCACATTCGACAGTGCAGACATCAGCGCAAGGACTTTTTCGCCACCCCACTCGCCCTCGGAAATTGCGGTTTTGTCCGGCTCAAGATTCCTGTTCAGCAAAACGGGACGGCGCAAATCTGGAAGCTCCCCCGACGCATATTCAATTCTTCCGTTGACGCAAAGGAAAGTCTCGTTCTCGTGCTTTGAAAGAAGTTTCTGGATTTTTTCATTGCTCAGATAAATCACAAGCACACCAAGAAATTTTCCGTCCGGCTTTCTGAACACAGCCCTGGTCAATGTAAGCATTCTGTCGCTCGTTATGCTGTCATTCTTCATCTGCCATGTGATTTTTCCGGCTGCGGCCCTCGCATTTTTGTACCACGAAGAAGTTTTCACATCCTCGGTGGATTTGCAGAAATAGGAATTGTCAAGGAGGGTCTGGTTTTCAGTGTAATATCTGAAGCTCGCGACATCGGTTGTGGCATGGAGAAAATCGTCCAGAAAATCAAGCTCCATGTAGCGGTCGTAGACTTCCTGGTTTGTCGAAAAGCTGCGGCTGATTGTGTCCTGCACCGCCCTGTTTATGTAGAGGGAGTCGCTAAGTTCCTCCGCGCTGCGAATCATGTCCAGCAGAAGGGAAGACGTGTGCGCTATCGATGTCTTTGCCTGCTCCACCCTCCAGTTTCTGAGAAGGCCGTAGAACCAGCTCGAAAGGCACACAGTAATTATGACCATGGGCAGAAGGAATGCCACCGAATAAATGAAGAGCAGCTTCTGCTTGATTTTGAGTCTGTTTAAAAAATTTCTGAAAGTCCAGCTGTTGATTTTTTTCATCTGCATCCGTCAGATTTTTGCAATCTGCGAAAGCATGAGCGCGGTCTTTTCAAGTCCAAGAAGGGAGCTGTTCACAAGCAAATCATAATGGTCGCGTTTTCCCCATGTCCTTTCGGTGAAGGTGTTGTAGTGGTTCGCACGCCGCTTGTCAATCAGCTTGACTTCCTTTTCCGCAGTCTTAGGGTCAAGTCCCTTCCTCTCTATGGCCCGGGCAACCTTGTCGGTCATTGGCGCATACACGAACACATTCAGAAGCTCGTCCTTTTGAACCCAGTCCTCGTGCCGAAGAATGAAGTCTGCGCAGCGTCCAACAATCACGCATGGTCCCTTTTTTGCCAATTCGATTATGGCCTTCCGCTGGGCATTGAAAACCTGGTCCGCAAGCGGGAGAGTCGGAGTTCCACCCATGGCCCCGGAAATTCCTGCGGAGCCGGATGTTGCGTATGTCGGTCCAAGCAGCAGATTGTAAAGCCAGCCCGATGAAAGATTTTGCTCCGAAGTCCTTATAAAGTCAGGCGAAAGTCCAGAGTTCTGCGCCGCCACATCTATAATTTCGCTGTCATAAAAACTGTAGCCCAAATTTTCCGCCAGAAGTTTGGCAATCGTATGTCCCCCGCTTCCATATTCACGGCTGATGGTAATAATCTTTTTCATAGAAAACCTCCGTCTGAATCTTTTCAAAGTTACCTTTAGAGATTTCTATATTATAGCATTGTTTTGGAAATTTTGTAAAAAAAATTAGGAGCTACAAGGGAACTCTCCCCTGTAAATCAAAATTCTGCTGTGAAATAGTAGACCTGGCTCAGAATGTCGTTGCGGTCGATTATATGGGAGACTATGCCCCAGCCTTCAAAGCGGCCCTCGAGCAAATCCATGTTATTGATTATGATTCCGAGAGCGACATCGTTGGTTTTGAATTTTCTGATTATATTTCTCTGCGCAAATTCGTACATCTTTTTTTCGGCCTCGTCCATCTCATCCAGCCCAATCTGGACAAAAGTGGAAAAGTTTCCAAAAAATCCGACCATCTCGAAAATGGTTTTCTCCTGCACGGAACCAAGATTCAACAGAATCTTAAAATCGTCGCGCGACATGTTGTTGAAGTAGAAAAAAAGGGATGTGCTTTCGTCGTAGCTGTGGGATTTCACTTTGGCATGGTTTTCTTCCGGCAGCTGCTCGTTTTCTTCTATTAAAATGGTGGATTCGGAGCTTGATTCCAGCGCTGGCGTCTGTCCCTGATTTTCGGCGACAGTTTTTTCATCTGCGGACACCGTATCGGCAAATGCCTGAAAAAATCCGCAAACAATCAAAACCAGCACAACAAAAAATTTTGCAATCCTCCTCATCAGCACCACCCCGAAACCAAATTAAAGCCCGTACGAAAAATAGTACAGGTATGTCAGTATGTCGTCCCCATCCTGATAATGGTGCATACCAACCCATCCGTCCAGCTTGAAATTCTCCATGTCGATTGTCCTGAATACCATGCTCACGTACATGTCGCCGGGGTCGGCATCTTCCAGAATCCTTTTCTCAACATAGTCTATGACGCCCCAATCCTCCTCGTCCATTGTCTCCGGGGGGATTTCAGCAAACTGGTCGATTTTAAATCCCTGTGCGGCAATGGCCTGGCTCATAAGAGCTGTAACATCGCTTTGCTCAATCTCCAGAACAAATTCATCGCGGTCCGAATTTCCAATCTTCTGGACGTTCGCAAGGTTCTCGTCAATATCCGCACCGGAATCTGAGGCGTAAAGATGTTCACCATAGCTTGCCGTACTGTCGTCACCAAAATCCACCGCAAAATAGTAGGCATAGCATGAGGCATCGTCCTTGCTGTTGAACTGGGAAATAATAAACCATCCGTCCCAGATTCCATCGTCAAAGTCATTGAAGGCCATGGATATGTACACATCATCGCGGCTCACGTCGGGAATCTGGCTGTTGACCACGTTCCACATTTCAAGAATCTCGCTGTCAACGTCGGACTCCTCCAGCTTTTTGAACTCAACAATTGGCGCATCCTCAAGGATATCCTCCACCAGATACTCAAAAAGTTCCTGAACATCGGAATCTTCCCAGGAATCAAACATATCCTCAAAATCTTCGCGGGACATGGAATCCAGCTGACAATAATCCACATAGTCCGGGTTCACGGCAAAAGCAGACAGACCGAACGCAAGGGTTGCAACAATCGAAACAAAAATTTTCTTCATATACTTTCCTATTCCGCCTCAGCCTCAAAACAGTAGGCAGCAATTTTTACATCCGACTTTGAATTGAAGTGGGCAAATATAATATAGCCATAGAAGGCTTCTCCATCATCAGAATCATCCAGGGCGACTGCGGCGTACACGGATTTGGACTTCGCGTTTCCACCAATGCTTGACATCAGTGCGCCATAGACCGAATCAAAGTCGCTGTCATAGTCATCCTCGTCCAGTGGCTCCAGGGCAACAATCGACGCTCCAAGCTCCGAAACAAGCCCGCCGAACTCCTCGGAAACAGCCTCGGCATCAGCAAAAGCGTTGTCAAAATCTGAACGGGTCACGCCATCGGAAACAACATCAACAAAAACAGTGTCCGGTCCAATCGCAAATGCCGCCACAGCAGCTACCAACAAAATCACCACCGCCGCAAAAATCTTTTTCATGGTCTGCCTCCTCGTAATAAAAACGGTATTATATGGAAGTTTCTTTAAGACTACCATAATTACAACAGTCTTACAACAACAAAAGTTACAGCGACATACAATTTTACAGGGGAACCCCCTAATTTTCACAAAGAGCCACACGTACAACAAAAAACCCCACCACAAGGGATGGGGTCGGTTTGAGGAATTTTGTTTTAATTTTTTTTAATTAAAATTTGTTGATTCTACTCATATGCATAGAATGCGTATACAGCGTCGGAATCGAGGTGCACAACAACAACAATTTCACCATCAAAGATGGCCAGAACTGTGTTTTCTGTAAGTCCATCGGCATATTCCAGTTCTTCGCCCACATAGTCAAGCAGCTCGTCGATATAGCTGTCGTCAAAATCGTCTGGAAGCTCATCAACTGGCATACCACCGAATACCTGCTGCGAAATAGTATCAAGGTCAGAATTATCGAAGTAATCCTCAAAATCGGCAGCTGACATTTCTCCGATTATCGCTATTTCCACATCATCCGCATCATTTGCGAACGCACCGACACTGGCGAACATCAAAACTGATGCCGCAATCAAAAACTTAGTAAAAAATTTTTTCATAGGTATCTCCTAAAACTTGATGAAAAATCTGCTTTTGTCTCAATGAGAGACAAATCTCAGCACTTTCGTCTTCTCCAGACGATTTTACGAACCTTTGCTCAGTCAACGAAGAAAGCGTAAGCCTCTCCGGTACCCCAGTGGTATACATAGATGATGTCGTCATCAGCTACAAAAACCACGGAACCATAATCCAGACCGCTAACATTGGCCGTCATTACCTCGAAGAACTCCTGCATGGCGCTAACATCGACACATTCCTCAAGATCATAGTCAAAGAAGTCGGATGCATTGTCCACGTCGCCGAATGTCTCACAGAATTCGTCATAATCCATTGTCTCATCAAGCACCTGAATTTCAATATCGCCTGAAGCGAATACGGATGCACATCCCAAAACCAGGGCTGCGGCAATTGCCAAAAATTTTTTAACCATAATTTACTCCTTATAGTTTAATTTTCTATAATATAGTAGGCATAACCTACTCGTGACCCCAAATGCGCGACGGCAAAAAATCTTCCGTCCCTATCGAAAACAGCGACCACGGAATCTGGATCCGCCCCGGCTATATCCGCAGCCATGACAGAAAGCATTTCCGCGATATAGCCCATATTCTCATCGCCGTCCAGAACCTTTTCAAGGGCAAGCTCTCCGTGGAACAGTTCCTCCGAAATCTCTTCGGCAGGAGCATATTTGAAGTATTCGTCGAAATCCTCGGCAGTCATCGTGGCAAAGACTTCATACCCTATGTCATCCACATCAAGCGCAAAGGCTCCCACGCTGGCGAACAACAAGACTGATGCCACAGCCAAAAACTTTTTGAAGGATTTCACAAAAACCTCCCGGCGGCTCCATTCCGCTTCCAGAGTTTATAATACACCGACCCAAAAAAAACACACTACCCTATTAGGTAGTTTTTCAAAAAAAATCTTACAAACCATAAATTTTCCAAGGCAATCCGACCACTTGAAAATTTTCTTTCTATATTTTACTATAAAACATTATGACCGTTAACGAGTTACGTTCTAAGTACATAGAATTTTTTAAGTCAAAGGGACACGTTGAAATCAGCGGAAAGTCCCTCATTCCTAACAACGACCCAACAGTTCTTTTCACTACAGCGGGTATGCAGCCACTTGTTCCATATCTTCTGGGGGAACCACATCCTTCCGGGGACAGGCTTACGGATTTCCAGAAATGCGTTCGCACAGGCGACATTGATTCAGTCGGGGACCCGAGCCACCTCACTTTCTTTGAGATGCTGGGAAACTGGTCGCTGGGTTCATATTTCAAGCACGACTCCATTGCCTACAGCTACGAGTTTTTGACAAGCCCCAAGTATCTGGGCATTCCTAGCGAAAAACTGAACGTCACGGTGTTCGAAGGCGAAAATGCGAACGGTACCGTTATTCCAAGAGACGAAGAGTCTGCACAGCGTTGGCAGGAAATGGGCATTCCAAAGGAAAGAATCTTCTTCCTTCCGCGCGAGGACAACTGGTGGGGACCTGCAGGACAGACCGGACCATGTGGACCTGACACCGAGATTTTCTATGACAACGGACAGCCAAAATGCGGACCAGACTGCCGCCCTGGATGCCACTGCGGAAAATACCTTGAAATATGGAACAACGTTTTCATGGGCTACAACAAGGATGCCGACGGAAAATACAACGAGATGGAGAGAAAGTGCGTTGACACCGGAATGGGTGTTGAAAGAACAGTCTCCGTACTTAACGGCATGAAATCCGTCTATGAAATTGATGTGTTCCAGCCAATCATACGTAATATAGAAGAACTTTCGGGCAAAAAATATGGTGCGGACGCAAAAACGGACTGCTCGATTAGAATAATTGCCGACCATTGTCGCACGGCCACATTCATCTTGGGCGATCCGCAGGGTGTGACTCCGGCAAGAACGGGAGCGGGATACATTCTTAGAAGAATCATCCGCCGTGCCGTCCGCGAGGGTCTAAAACTTGGAATCGAGGGTGCGTTCCTTGCAAAAACCGCCGATATTGTGGTGGAGCTTTACAAAGATTCATACCCGGAGCTTCCAGAGCACAAGGATTTCATCAAGGAGCAGATTACTCAGGAGGAAAACAAATTCCTCAAGACACTCAAATCAGGAGAGTCCGAATTTGCCAAGCTGCTTCCGAATCTACAGAAAAATCCAAAGAAAATCATTCCGGGGCGTGTTGCGTTCCGTCTTTACGATACCTTTGGTTTCCCGATTGAGCTGACACAGGATCTTGCGAGCGAAAACGGCATGACTGTTGATGTCGATGGCTTCAAAGAGGAAGAGAAAAAGCATCAGGAAGAGAGCCGCAACCTTTCGGCAGGAACATTCAAGGGCGGACTTGTGGACCACAGCGAGGTGACAACAAAGTACCACACCGCGACCCACCTTTTGCAGCAGGCACTTGTCGAAGTTCTTGGACCGGAAGTCGCTCAGAAGGGTTCCAACATCACTGCGGAAAGAATGAGGTTCGACTTTAGCTTCAACCGTGCCATGACCAAGGACGAAATCCAGAAGGTACAGGACATAGTGAACCAGAAGATAAAGGAAGATTTGCCGGTCTCCATGGAGATAATGGACCTGGACGAAGCCAAAAAGCAGGGAGCCAGGGCATTGTTCGGCGAAAAATACGAGCAGCAGGTCAAGGTCTACACGATTGGACCAAAGGATGGCTGGTTCAGCAAGGAAGTCTGCGGTGGACCACACGTGCAGCACACGGCACAGATTGGGGACTTCAAGATTGTGAAGGAACAGTCCTCGTCCGCTGGTGTACGAAGAATCAGGGCGGTGATTTCCGGTGGTCTTCCATTGGAAAATCAGTAGAGACTGATTTAAGGTTCGCTGTAACAAAACTGTACTGGGTTTGTTGTATTTTTTAGAACGGGATGCGTAGGGGCAGCCCGAATGGAAAACGGTTTATAATCCGCTACCGAAAATAAATTTTTGAGATAAGAGGAATGAACATGAAACGCTTTGCACTAGGAATTACACTTTCTTTGGCACTGGTGGCATCGGTTTTTGCACAGAGCGGAGACATGACACCACTTGCTGTAGTAAAGTTGAACAAGACGGAGACTATTACTCTTAAGCAGCTGAAGACAAAGGTCGCGTTGTATGAAAAGCAGTACGGACAGTCTATTACAGATACAGAATCACGCAGGCAGATTCTTGACAGTCTGATTCAGGAAAAACTTATACTCCAGGCGGCAACAAAGCAGGGAGTGGCAATTACGGACAGCCAGATTGACCAGTATTTTCTCAGCTCACTTTCACAGCAGTTCAACCAGCAGTTCACAACGGAAGCCCAGCTTTCAAACTTTATCAAGGCAAACACCGGCAAAACCCTTGAGGAATATGTAAAACTACAGACAGGCATGGCCCTCAAGGAATACAAGGAAACCCTTAAGAACCAGGTCATCCTGCAGCAGTACATCTACATGATGAAGCAGTCGGATATTGCAAAGATTGCGGCAACAGATTCCGAAATCCGCTCCTTCTTTGACATGAACCGCTCCAACTTTGTCTGGAACGACTCCGCCAAAATCTTTATTGTGACTGTGCAGAAAGGCAGCAACGCATCATCGGCACAGGCGACAGCAAAGGACCTCCGCAACCAGTATGTCAAGGACAAGTCCAAGGAAAACGCCATAAAGTCATCTCCCGACAACGGCACAAAATACACGGCAGGAAGCATGTGGATTGCAAAAACAGCCGCATACGCACAGGCACTTGGATGGACATCCGCGAATATGGAGGAACTGTTCGGAAAGGCTGTTGGATATGTGAGCGATGTAACCGAGACCTCGGAAGATTACCAGTTCTATGTTGTGCAGAAAAAGGAATCCGCCAAGATGCTTGGAATCTCCGACATCGTTCAGCCTGAATCAAATGTGACTGTATATGAATACATCAAAGCAATGATTACACAGCAGAAACAGTTACAGTATTTTGCACAGGCAGCCGAGGATGTCGCAAAGTCTCTGGACACACCGGCAAATGTTGAGCGCAAAAAGACAGGGGACGCACTTAACGCTCTCCTCAAATGGTAGGTTTGGAAAGTGTCACGCAGAAAAGCACGTATACTGGCAGTCCAGGCGATGTACTCCTACGAAATGGGCGGCGCAAGTCTGGACAGTCTCTTGACTTTGGACTGGGCAAACAAGGATGATTCCCAGGAATCTGAAAGCGAAAAGAATACAGAAAAATACGATTTCGCCCGAATATTGATAGCGGGGACCATCAACCATATTGATGAGATTGATTCTGTGATAAAGGCCCACCTTTCCGAAAAGTGGGATTTCAACAGGGTCAACAAGGTTTCCATCGCAATCCTAAGGGTAGGCGTGTTTTCCCTGATGTTCCAGAGCGAAGACATTTCACCAACGATTGTGATAGATGAGGCCATCGGCATTGCAAAAGAATACGGTGCCGATGATTCGTTTAAGTTTATAAACGCAGTTTTGGACAACGTACGGAAAGACCTTGAACTTGAAAAACAGAAGTAAGATATTTCACATCACCACACGGTTTGCGAAGCCACTGACATTGATTTTGGTGCCGGTGGTTTTGTCATGTCTGTCAGCCTGTTCCAACCACTATGAGGGTGGCTCGGTTGCCTCGCTTCTTGATTTGGCGGACAAGTATATAAGCGCGGGGGACTCCAGGAATGCTTTTTCGGCTCTGGAGCAGGCGGAGAGGCAGTCCACCACGACATACGACCGGCTTGGTGTGTACAAGCGTTATCTCCACCTTGGAGATTATGGTCGCGCTGAAAAGACAATAAAAAAGGCAATCAAAAAGGAAAAAGAAACACAGGAGGGAATGGCGGCCGAACTCAACGCGGTCTACGGAAACCTTCTTATTGAAATGGACAGAACCGGCGATGCCCTGAAGATTACAAAAAATCTGTCTGGGACAAAATATGGCTCAATATACGCCGAGGCGTTTCTTAAAAACACAATTGAATCCGGAAAATCAGCAAACGAGCTTTTCGGTGGACGGGCAACAAAAGAGGACAAAGCATGGAAAAAGGACCCATCCCGAAAAAATGAGGTCTTCTACGACAGCCGTTTTTCCAAAATCTACAACGACGCATATCTTGGGACCGGAAAATATAGATGGAACTGGAACGCCGCCACAGTCTGCATGAAGGACGGACTCTACCAGGATGGGGTGGCTTTTTATCCCGGACACACTGTGAATATGGACGACGCTCTTTTCTGGGGGCTTGTTTTTTTTGACGGCGGACTTTATTCGGAAAGCCTTGCGGCGATGGTCCCGCATGAAAACGAGGATTTTCCAGCCGGTGTTGTCATGCAGTACAGGGCATTGCTTGCCGACAACTACTACATCCTCTCAATGGACGAGGAGGCCGAAAAAGTCAGGAACCAGCTTCTTGCGATGAATGCGGGGGACAAAAACTTTGCGTACGAGGCCTCACATTTCATTCCACAGGCATACGTCAACAGCGCAAACTACGCACGCAGCGAAGACGACCAGGTTCTTGAATACAAGAGGCTCGCCGAAGTTGTCAGCCTTTTCCCCGAATACATGCCTGGGCTCGCATCCTATGGTGAGTTTGCTCTTAGGCGGCAGGAGAGACCAGCGGACGACATGATGACGGCACACATCCGGGCGGCTGGGCTTAGCACAAGGGTCATGGACAGGGAAAGAGAAATCCCGGACATCTCTGTGCAAAACGCGCTTGAACTCATACGTGCGGCGGAAGAAAAGGAGCCAACACCCGAGCTGATGGTCCTTGAGCAGCAGCTTGTTATCAACGCGGAAAAGGGAATGGAGAATTCAAAAAAAGCCTCAAAGGTCTGGCCGCTTCTTGAAAAAAACGAGATTGGACCAAGCCTGTATCCAAAGGAGATAATGAGGTTCGCATTGATTACGCTCCTTGAATCTGGAAAAGATGCAGACGCGAAGGAGCTTTTTGAACGCTACGAACATGCAGCCCACACCGACCAGAACGAGCTGGACCAGAAAAAAAGAAAAAAGATTCCAAAATTCATTCCATCGGAGCATCTGGACGAGCTGGAGCTTTGGGAATGTGAGATGGCAGCCTGGTTTGCGGTGTACTCAGGGGACATAAAGACCGCCGAAAGCATCTACGACCACATAATAAAGCTGTACTCAGGCAGAAGTCCTGTCAACCGAGCGTCGGGACAAAACGAGGCGGTGGTCAACGCAAGCATCAATATGGGCAACATATATTCTGGGAACAAACTTTATGCTGTCGCTCTCGAACATCTGAACAGGGCATCAGCAAGGGCAAGTGACCCGCAGACCAAGGCCGAAATCCTCTACCGCATGGGAAAACAGAGCTACTATATGCACGACTACCACTCGGCGATACGCTCATTGAAGTATTCCCTGACCCTGGACCCCACAAACAACAAGACCCGATTCATGCTTCAGCAGGCAGAAAAAGGCGACGACCTGTAAAATTCAATTGTATTGTGGACATTGACCAGATTTTTTAATATATTCTAAACAAGCCTGTTCTGAAACCGCAGTTTAAGGGCAGGTCACTTTGAAATTGTAGTTCTGGAGTTTTTATGAGAAATCATTTTGGAAATATCATCTGCGAGGACGAAGAAGAGGAATCAAAGAAAAAGGAGGATGGAGCGGATCCACTTGCTGAAAAATTCCTTAAAACCCGCCAGATTCTTTTGAGCGGAGAAATCAACGAGGAAAACGCGGACAAAGTTGTTAAGCAGCTCCTGATTCTTGAGGCAGACAATGACAAGCCAATCTATATTTTCATCGATAGCCCCGGAGGGGATGTTGATGCCGGATTCGCAATCTTTGACACAATCCGTTTCATCAACGCGCCGGTCTACACAATCGGATGGGGACTTGTCGCATCGGCTGCCGCATTGATTCTGCTCGCATCCCCGAAGGAAAGACGGCTTGGACTTCCGAACAGCCACTATCTTATCCACCAGCCATCCAGCGGAATGAAGGGTGTAGCGACAGATATTGAAATCCACGCTGCAGAAATCGAAAAGACAAAGGCCAAGTTGAACAGGCTGATTTCCGAGGAGACTGGAACTGCACTGGATAAGGTTTCCAAGGACACCGACCGTGACTACTGGCTCAATGCGGACGAGGCAAAGGACTACGGACTTATCAGCAGGGTCATAACGAAGCGTTCGGAACTCAACTAGAAAGCCATGGTTTTTGAACTGACCGACACCATTATCGACGACATTATTTTCTCAATGGAGGACCAAAGCGGGGATTGGTTTTTCGATTCCCGGAACAGGACCGTGGCCTCACGCGAGATGATGGAGGAAGTCGGACTGGAAGATAACCTTGACGAAGATGCCTTCTATGCTCTTCCACGTTGGACTAGCGACGATGGATTTGAGCTAATGGAAGATTTCACAGAAAATTTGCATACACCGGGAGCTTACCATGATTTGCGTATGGCACTTTCAGGTGGAAGGGGGGTGTTCAGGAATTTTAAAAATGTTCTAAAAATGTACCCGGAGGTGGAGCGCCGCTGGTTTTTGTTCAAGAACGACCGCATGAAGAGGCGCGTTATCGAATGGTACAACAGTCTGCGCGAGTCGTGGGGTCTTGAAAAGCTGGAGGAGGAATACACCGATGTAAGCCAGGAGACGGACGAGCTTCTTCTGGACGATTTTGTTTTCTCCGAATACGCTTCAAAGGACGACGCAAGCGATTTGGAAAGTGGGCTGGAAACGCTGGTGGATGGGGATTCTGAATTGGATGCGGGACAGCTTTTTTTATTGAAACATCATTCCAATATTTCAAGGCAGGACAAAAAGTCGGGCTTTGTATGCAGGTCTCAGTCCGGTGATTTTGCCGGATGCCTCTTGATTTCAAACTGTCCTCCAGATTCAAGGGAAACCGTAATCATTACGGATTTCTTCGTGGTAGAGAATTACCGTGGACTGGGCATAGGTAAAATGTTGCTTACAAAAAGCCTTGCCTCTTTGACAGACCGGGGAATTCGTTTTTGTTTTGCATCGGGAATGCTTGTTCCGGAGACCTTTAGATTGACTTTTGAACAGTATGGATTTAAGAAAAACGGTCCGGGATTTATTTTATGCATTTCCGAAAAGATTTAATCTTAAAGATTTAATCAATTTTTTTTAGTGTCCTGAAATTTAGAACACAGGAACAAAGGAGTTTTTTTATGGCATACAACACCAATGTTGTTAACGAAGAGCAGGTCGCTTCTTTTTTGGCTGAAGCACTGAGGGGATTGGATAATGCATCTGACGGAGAAATCGATGCACTGAATGCCACTTATAAGCTGTTCAAGAAAAATGTTCCCTTTTCAAAAAGAAAGTACGTCGCGGCCCTTCTTGTAAGAAACGCACAGGGTGGACACCGCAGCTACGACCGTGACCGCTTTGGAACAAAAGGCAGAACCGACCGCTTCCATTCAAGAGACAGAAACGACCGTTCCGACCGTGGCATGAATAAAATGGATGTCCACTCCCCACGTGAAAATATGGACCGCGAGGAAAGAGCCCGCACACCAAGAGTCACAATAGACCCGTCAGTCGCAAAATCAATTTTCATCAGCATTGGACGCAACCGCCGTGTGTTCCCGAGGGACCTTCTCGGACTTTTGATTTCAGTTGCAGGACTTGACCGCGAGAGAATCGGTGAAATCAAGGTGCTGACCAGCTACTCATTTGTCCAGCTCTATGCCGAGGATTGCGAAAAGACAATTGCAGCGCTCAACGGTTACGACTACAGGGGACGCAAGCTCACAGTTGGATTCTCACGCAAGGCAGGCGACGAGGATGGTGTTGACGTTGAGTCTCCATCAAACGAAAGCGAGCCAGGAATCAACAACGACCCAATTCCAGAAAACGTGACCAACACAGCACACGCGGATGAGTCGCAGTCATCAGAATCAGCTAAGATTGCGGCTGAGCAGAGCGAATTTGCAGCCCGCCAGAGTTCTGTTTCATCAGGAAATGCAAGCGACGAGAACATCAAGCCATTTTTTGAGACGACAGATGACGGACAGGTGAAGTCACGCTTCAACAGTCAGCAGTAAATGGCATCTCTAAAACACTCTAAACAATAGAAGAAAATGAGCCGGCGGTGTGTTGATTTTTCATCGCCGGTTTTTTTGTGGGAGGACTTATGAAAATTGATTTAATCGCAACAGGACCGCTCTATGTGAACAGCTACATAGTTCCGCTTTGTGGAAACGATGTCTTTGTCGTGGATCCCGCAGACTGTCTTTACAGCGAAGACAGATTTTCACTTGTAAAACGCCTTAAGGAAAAAAATCTGAATCCGGTTGCAGTAATCCTCACGCACGGGCACTTTGACCATGTTTCAGGCACAAAGGATTTCAAGTCTGAATACCCGGATGTTCCAATCCTCATTCACAGGGCCGACGCAGCTTTTATCGGTCCCATGTCGGAAGATTTACAGGAGCGGTCGCTTTCCGAAATGTCCTTCCTTGAATTTCTTCCCACAGTGACAAATCTTCCATCCCCGGACGGATTTCTTGATGACGGAAAGACACTCGCCGATTTGGACTGTTTTTCTTCCGCCGCACAAAGTACAAGGGATGCACTTTCGAAATGGAAAATCATCTCAACACCTGGACACACCCCCGGATGCGTCTGCCTTTACAACGCGGAGCAAAAACTTTTGATTTCCGGCGACACCCTTTTCTACAGGTCCTACGGACGCACCGACCTTCCGCTTGGAGATGAAGCCCAGCTCCGAAAATCCATTGCCGCCCTGCACAAAATCGTCCACCCAGATGCGCTTGTCTACCCCGGCCACGAATATTACGGATTTACCTTCGGCGAAAATGGTTTTTAATTGAAAAAAAATGAAAAATTCGTTAGACTAGTGCCATGAACCTTGTTGTCACGATTCTACAGCTGATTGGAAGCCTCTCGTTTTTGCTTTTCGGAATGAAAATGCTGAGCGAGGGCATACAGAAAAGTGCGGGCGAAAAACTACAGTCCGCATTGAATTTTATGACGGGAAACCGCTTCCTCGGATTCATCACGGGTTTGGTACTGACATTCATAATCCAGTCATCCGGCGCGACCACAGCAATGGAAGTCAGCTTCGTAAACGCGGGACTTATGACCGTACAGCAGTCCGTCGGCGTAACTCTCGGTGCGAACATCGGAACCACAATCACCGCATGGCTGGTCGTATTCTTTGGATTCAACTTCAAGATTTCCACATTCGCAATCCCGATTTTCGGCTTGGGCTACATAATCACCATAATCAAAAAACTTAAAAAGAAGTCAATCGGTGAAGCCATAATGGGATTCGGAATGCTCTTTATCGGTCTGAGCTGGCTTTCGGACACAATCGACCCAAAAAACGGTGCGCTCAACTTTTTGATGAAGTTCAACGACATGGGCGTTCTCGGCATAATAATCGGGGTGATTGCGGGAATCGTCATAACCGCACTGATTCACTCGTCGTCGGCTGAAAGTGCGATTGTAATCACCATGGCCCACGGAGGCCTCATCAACTGGGAATTCGCAGCGGCACTGGTCATAGGAAGCAACATCGGTTCAACCATAGACGCGGTTCTTGCTTCGATGAACTCAAATTCAGCGGCAAAACAGACCGCAATGGTCCACGTGCTTTTCAATGTTGCCACCGTAATCCTTGCTTGCATATTCTTTACGCCCTTCCTGCAGCTTGTTGACATAGTGATTCCGGGTGCGCCAGAGGAGAACATCACATACCACATCGCGGCCCTTCACACAATCCTCAAGACAATCACATCCCTTGCCTGTCTTCCGTTCACATACCAGATTACGAAGCTGGTCGAATTCTTGGTCAAGGACAAGGATGCCAGCCACGGAAACGAATATGTTCTGGAATTCAACGAAACCGGTGGACGCGAAAACGCAACCATGTATATTGTCCGCGCGGAAAAGGAAGTACAGGACATGACAGTTCTTGTAACCGAAATGTTCGAGGGCGTGAAAAAGGGATTCTCAGACCGGAGCCAGACCTTTATCGACGAGCATTTTGAGCGTCTGACACAGCAGGAAGATTACGCCGACCAGATGAAGGAAAAGCTCACGAACTATCTGGTACACTGCGCACGACTTCCCCTCAGCAAAAAACAGGAAGAAAGCCTCATTATAATCCAGCAGATTGTTGACGACCTGGAGGAAATGACCGACGACTGCTACAATGTCGCGCTGCTTTTGAAAAAGTCCATCGAAAAGAACATGTCGTTCAACCAGGAGGACATGGACCGGCTTGACCCCTACCTTGATTTGGCACGGCAGAGCATGGTTTTCGTCAGCACCAACATCAACAAGCATCTGGACGAGGACAAGCTCACAATCGCCAAGGAGATTGAGACCCAGATTGACGTGTTCCGCCACAACCTGAAAAAGGTAGCCCGAAAGAGGCTCGAAAGCGGCGCAAACGTAAAGACCGAGCTTCTCTACATCGACCTGGTTCGGCAGATAGAAAAATTCGGCGACAGGGCATTCAGCATAGCAAACGCGCTCAGGGAGTTCTAGCGGATGTGAACAAATTTACCGCAAGTACAAATAGCCCAAAAATTAAAAATGCGGTATACTATGTAATATGATTGCTCTGGCGGAAACACTTGAAAACGAGCGAATATCTCATGCTGCAGGAACTTCCCTTAATCACAAGGAATCGTTCGGTCAGTATTTTACACCCTATTCCATAGCACGATTCATGTCATCATTGTTTCCTTCAACAGATAAAAAAATCAAACTTCTTGATCCAGGCGCAGGAATCGGAACGCTGGCATGTTCTTTTATGGAAAGAATTGCAAAAGAAAACTGGAATACCCCGGACATTCATATTTCCGCTTATGATATTGATAGGGATGTATACGATACTTTAAAAAAGAATATTGCCTCATCAAGTTCCGGCTTCAAGAAAGCTGATTATGAAATCTTTTCCGGTGACTTTTTGGAAAAAACATCATTTGAATATATGTGGAAAATAAATGAAACTTACACCCACGTAATAATGAATCCTCCATACAAAAAAATTCCGGCAAATTCAAAAGAACGACAGTCCGCACGTGCTTTCGGTCTTGAAACGGTGAATCTTTATTCCGCGTTCATGGGTGCAGCGATTTCTCTTACGGAAGACAACGGATATATTGTCGCGATTGTTCCACGAAGTTTTTGCAATGGACTTTATTACAAGCCTTTCCGTGAGTTCATTTTAAAAAACTGTGCGATTAAACATATCCACCTTTTTGAAACACGTGACAAGGCTTTTAAGGACGAGGCGGTTCTGCAGGAAAATATAATAATAATGCTTCAAAAAAACGCAGTGCAAGGGAATGTAAAAATTTCATATTGCAATGACGACTCTTTTGAAGGACTTTCAGAATTTGATAGTCCCTTCACACAAATTCTGCATGATGGCGACAATGAGAAATATTTTAATATTCCTACAAAACAGCAATTCGTAAATGACAATCCTGCCGTCTACTCGAATTTAAAAGATTTAGGAATCAAAGTTTCGACCGGCCCCACAGTTGATTTCAGAATGAAAAATCTTTTGCTAAAGGATTATGCGGAAAACTCATTTCAGCTTATCTATTCCGTTCATTTAAAAAATCACCGTCTTTCGTGGCCGCAGAAATCTAAAAAACCAAATGCAATTATGATTTCGGAGACAGTTCGAAAACAAGTTTTCCCAAAAGGTTTTTATGTTCTTGTAAAACGTTTTTCTACAAAAGAGGAAACTAAACGCATTGTCGCATCCCTTGTACGGCCAGATGATTTTCTCAATGACAGCATGGCCTTTGAAAATCACCTGAATGTATTTCATGCAAATAAATTTTCGCTTTCAGAGGATGCGGCCTATGGATTGATCTGCTGGCTAAACTCAACCTATATTGATGAAAAGTTCAGGCTCTTCAGCGGCCACACACAGGTAAATGCAACAGATTTAAGAAATCTTCCCTATCCGAGTCTTATAGATTTGGAGGCTCTTGGACAAAAATTGAAAGCCGAAAAAGAATGGAGCCAGAAAATTTTTGACAAGATTTCGGAGTCGATAAAATGAAAATTGAAGAATTGATTAGGCAAAAAATTGATGAAGCGATAGATATCCTCAAAAAATTCGGAATGCCGGCGGAACAACAAAATGAAAGAACAGCATATTGCCTGCTTTCGCTTTTGAATGTCACTCCTGAAAAAGATTGGAAAAATGCAGAGACTCCGCTTGTAGGAATTACTCCGATGATGTGTTTCGCAAAGGATTATTACAATAAAGAATATGCCCCGAACACTCGTGAAACTTTCAGGCGGTTCAGCATCCATCAGATGGTACTGGCTGGAATTGTTCTTTACAATCCCGACAAACCTGACCGGGCGGTAAACAGTCCCAAGGCTGTATATCAAATTTCTTCAGCAGCTTTAAAAGTTATTAGGGCATACAAAAGTCCTGATTTTGATGTTCTGCTTTCCGAGTTCACAAAAAATCAACCAACTTTATCCACCCGCTATGCCAAGGAACGTGAAATGAATATGGTTTCTGTGAAGGTCAAAGAAGAATATTATATACAAATTTCACCGGGGAAACACAGCGAATTGATTCGAGATATTATTGAGCAAATGGCTCCAAGATTTTTACCGAACAGCATGCTGATTTATATTGGTGATACCGGTGATAAGTGGGGAGGATATTATGATCAAGAACTCGCAGGAAATCTTTTGTTCAATGTGCAGCAACATGGTAAAATGCCGGATGTAATCTTGTACGTTGAAGATAAAAAATGGCTTGTCCTTGTGGAGTCAGTAACATCGCACGGACCTGTTGACAGCAAGCGGTATATTGAGCTTGAGGAACTTTTTTCAAATGTAAGTGCGGACAAAGTTTATATTTCAGTGTTTCCAAACAAAAAGACATTCATTCACTATGCTCAAGAAATCGCATGGGAAACAGAAGTATGGATAGCAGACAACCCCACTCACATGATTCATTTTAACGGGGACAAATTTATCGGACCCCATAAGTGAAGCTACGTTGGACGGCAGATTTTTAATCTGACTGTAATTCACGACATATAAACGTTTTAGTCTATACAATATACATGTCCAAGCTTTGGACATGAGGAGGAAAAATGAAAAAGAGAATCCTGTTCACATTCATGGCGGTTTTAAATCTTTCGTTTCTGTTCGGGCAGGAGCGGGATATGGATTACTATCTTTTCAGAGGCGAAGAAACATTCAGCGTTCTGCATGGCATGTTCGGCGTAATCGCGCACGACGATACTCCCGTTTATCAGGATATGACACACCAATTTGACGAACAGCCCCTCTTTTATCTTCCGAAAGGCGAAGTGGTCAATTTTACCCGGGTTTCAAAAGATTCATACCAGTATAAATCAGGGGAGACATTCCATCGCTGGCGGATTCAAACAAAAGATGATTTCAGGGAAGGCTGGGTGTCAGGGCACGACGTTATACTCATCTCAAGCAGCAAATCTTTTGTTCCACTGTACAAAACCGGGAGAACATATTTTTATATAAACGGCTACATAAATTACGACGGGAAAAATTTTACCGCAGGAGACTTTACCGAAATGGTCACCGGAAGCAGCGGTGGATACCCCAGATATTATAACGGCGATGTATTGTATCTGGAGCAGAATACGGGGGACTCTCCTTTTTATCTTGAATGGGATAATCCACATTACGAAAACATGAAGCACATTTTGGAATGGGATGAGGAAGCCGGATGCTATGTAAGCAAAACCATCGAAAGGTCGCATACAACGGACGAGGGAATGTGTTCTGAAAATGAATACATACTGGCGGCGCGGAATGTATACAAATCCGAAGAGTATTATGCGCTGATTGAAGCAATAGAAAATGGCGACGTCAAGTTACTGGAAAGGATTATCGCAAGCGGTTATAAAGCCGAAGCTATGCCCCCGGAAGAAAGTCCGCTGGTTCTTGCGCTTGAAAAAAATACAAAAGCCCTGACCATGATGCTTGAAAGCGGATTTGATTCCCATGTGCTCGTATACGGCCCGGAAGATATTTATTTTGTAGACATATTCGATTATGGGAAAAATTGATTTATAATGTGACATCTCCTATAAAAAAGTTCAAGAATATTTGATGAGGTCTGTACGCATAGGATACCCCCACGGCAAAGTGTTTTTTTTCAAAAGTGATTGTGGAAGACATGTGCACTAGGGAATCCAGTGAAAACGGAATCTAAAATTCAAAGCTAAAGACACTTCCCTTTCCTTGTTCGCTTTCCACGCTGATTTTTCCTCCGCATATATCAGCGACCCTGGCCGCAAGCACAAGTCCAAGTCCATTTCCATTTGTCGCATGGCTCGTGTCTCCCTGAAAAAATTTTTCAAAGACGTGGGCCCTTGTTTTTTCATCCATCCCGCATCCCCAGTCCTGGACGCTCACCAAAATATGGTCCGAAACTTTTTCAAGTCTCACATCAATACGACCGCCTTCGGGAGTGAACTTGATTGCGTTTGAAAGAAAATTGTTCCAAATAATTGCCAAAAGTCTGCCGTCTGTCGTCACGATGATTCCGTCCGCTATGTCGGCATTAAGCTCAATATTTTTGGCGGACCATGCCTCCTCAAAAAAAAGCACACATTCCCTAAGCTGCTCCCCCAAATCATAAGGCGGAACCTCTGGATATATTTCTTGGTTTTCAAGTTTATTCAGTTTCAGAATGTCCGTCACAAGGGTCGTAAGCTTCCGACAGTTTTGCGAGACAGCCTTCGCATATTCCCGGCGCTTGTTTTCATCAAGTTCTGGAGACTGGAGAAGGACAGCATAATTTTGCATCACGGCGAGGGGAGTTTTCAGTTCGTGCGACACATTCGATATAAAATCAGTACGCAGAGTTTCAATTCCATTCAAATCCTTAATCATCCTGTTCAAATCCAGAATCATCAAATCAAGATAGTCATATTTTTCGGGAGGATTCACTGTTTCAATCGAAATAGAAAAATCACCGTGCGAAACTTTTTCAAGTGCCATAGAAATTTTTTGCAGGGGGATTTCATAGGTCCGGTGGATTCTGTGCTTTATATATAGAACAATCAGTGCGGTAATTACAAACCAGTAGAGCAGGACAAGGTGGACAAAAAAAATCGGGGTCCAGTCGTTTCTTAGTCCGACAAGGATTATGGCGACATTCACTCCGGCGGTCACCAAAAGCATGGCAAGGACAGCCCAGTAAAGATTTGCCGGAAATCTGCTTTTTTTGGAAAGTTCCGCACTCATTTTACGACCGCCTTATAACCTAGTCCGTGGACAGTCGCAATCTCAAAACCGGAGCAGCCCGCAGCCGAAAGTTTGTCCCTGATTTTTGTAATGTAGACATCAACAGCCCGGGGGCCTGCATTTGAATCCGCGTCCCAAAAATCATCCATGAGCTGAACTCGGGTAAACGTTTTGTTCGGATACGAAAGCAGCTTGTAGACAAGATTGAACTCGCGTTTGGTCAGCTGGATTTCCTGTCCGTCCGAAACTGCCGAAAATGCGTCCGCATCAAGAGTCAGGGAACCGACACTAAGTTTTTTGCTTTGGGAAATATTTGCGCGCCGTAAAATTGCGGAAATGCGTAGAACAAGCTCCTCCAAATCAACAGGCTTCACAAGATAGTCATCAATACCTGCGGAAAACCCCTTTTGCTTTGACAAAAAGTCATCACGCGCGGTCATAAAAATAATTGGAACTGTCTGATTAATTTTGCGAACCGTCTCTGCAAATTCAAAACCGTCAATCTGCGGCATCATCACGTCGGAAATAATCAGGTCAAAATGGTTGCTGTACATTGCGTTGTAGGCATCGTTCGCGCAAAGGCAGCCCGTAGCTTCGTAACCATTTTTCCGCAAAAAAGAACATGTCGTTTTGTTCAGGTCGGAATCATCTTCAACTACCAAAATCTTTATCATAAGAAAAGTATAGCACAGGAACCATTTTATTTTTCAAAAAAACGGCGGATTTATTAATTTTTAACATTTCAGAAACATTTCTAAAACATTTTGGAAACAAGTCCAAGGCATGATGGAGCCATAAACAATCAATCAAGGAGAACGACTATGGAAAAGAAAACAATTTATTTGGTTACCGGAGCGGCTGGATTTTTGGGTGGCACAATCTGCCGTCAGTTGATTGAGAGGGGTGACAAGGTTCGTGCTTTTGTGCTTCCAAATGATCCCGCCGAAAAATATGTTCCGGGAGAGGCTGAAATCATAAGGGGCGACCTTACCGACATGGATTCGCTTGAAAGATTTTTTACTGTGCCGGATGGATTTGAGACCGTAGTAATGCACATCGCGAGCATAGTGACTGTGAACCCGGATTACAATCAGAAAGTGATGGACGTTAACGTGGGTGGAACGAAAAACATAATCGAGCTTTGCAAAAAACATGGCGAATGTAAAAAGCTCGTTTACTGCTCAAGCACAGGTGCGATTCCCGAATTGCCCAAGGGTGAAAAAATCTGCGAGGTAAAGCATTTTGACGGAGACAAGGTGATTGGATGCTACAGTCAGTCAAAGGCTCTTGCGACACAGGCTGTTCTTGATGCGGCTGCGGATGGACTGAACGCATGTGTGATTCACCCGAGCGGGATTCTGGGACCAGAGGATTTTGCCGTGGGAGAGACGACCAAAGTTCTGATTCAGATTTTAAACGGAGAGATGCCAGCCGGAATTGACGGAAGTTTCAATCTATGCGATGTGCGTGATTTGGCACACGGAGCGATTCTTGCGGCGGACAAGGGAAGAAGTGGCGAGTGTTACATCCTTGGCAACGACGAGGTTTCATTCCGGGATTTTGCACGTCTTTTGAGCGAGGAGTCGGGATGCAGGCGCATGAGAACTTTTATCCCGGTGGGGCTTGCGAATTTTCTTGCAAAGATTATGGAGCGACAGGCAAAAAGAAAAGGAAGGCGCCCCCTTATGACAACTTTCGCGGTCTACAATCTTGCGCGGAACAATAATTTTGATTCCTCAAAGGCAAAAAGGGAGCTTGGCTACACGACAAGAAGCTACCGTGAGACCATGCACGACGAAATTGAATGGCTCAAGTCAAGCGGAAAAATCGCATGACACTGATTGACTGCAATATGTAAGCATAGGACAAAAAATCCCGGCAGATTTAATCCACCAGTGCAAAGTACATTCTTTTCAGAACAAAGTTTGCACTCATGGAAATCAATTTTTTAATCTATGCCTATTATTTGCAGGAAAAATGGGGCGGTCACACGGATTTGGAAAAATCTAACGATTTTTCCGAGTAAAAAAAGTTCTATACATTCTAAGTTTGAACAAAAATAGTTTTGTTTTTCAAATTGTTTAAAGAAATTGCGTTAGCAATTTCAAAATCCGTGTGATTTGTCTTAATACAGTAAAAGTTGATTTCCGCGATTATTACGTCAAGCGCCTGGACAAATAAAAACCCCGAAAGATTAAATTCTTCCGGGATTTAGGCGATTTTATTTAATCAATGTTCGCAAGAAAAGCAACCAAGGAGCCGAGAAATGCAAAGACTCCTCCTATTATTGCTTCTTTCATTTTTTTACCAGTCGTACCCCAGAGCATCAAGAGTTTTCCGTGTGGTTCTTGACAGCATATACGCATCGACTATGGCATTTGCCCGAATTTTGATTTTAGAACCGGCAGGGATTACAATGTCCTTCAGATTATCATCAACAATTATAGTATTCGGATATATAATTTTAAGAGATTTAGGAAGAACAAGTTTTTCACAAGCATCGTGAATTGTAAAAGGAAGCTCCTGAATACCCTCCTCAATTATAAGTTCTTCTACATCATAGCCAAATAAATAAGCATTTGAATTTTTAATGCTCCAGTTCTTTGACCATGTAAATGTTTCTACACTGGGAAGGTAAAAACCTCCGTTGTCAACAAAAACAATTTTTCTGTCCCTCAATTTTTTTTCAGTTGGAAGTAGCATTGTCATCCAGAAAAAAGCAGCATCTTTTGGCCTCAAGAATTCAATGTCAGGAAGAGGATGATAACTATCGGCATCTATCGTCCAAACCCAAATGACGCTTGCAGGAACAACGTACTTTTTACTGCTGCCGTGAATAGTGACCTTGATTACCATGCAGCCTTCGATTTCTGCAGGAATTTCAACAGTGCTGTCACCACCTTTATATTCGTCGACCGCAATGAAGCTGCCCTTTGTGTCCAGTCCATTGACACACCGGGAAAGATCTGTAAGCTCGGACTCTGACATACGATGATACTCAAAATCACTTGCCGGACTTGCAGCAAAGCAGGCAAAAGCCGTGGCAAGCACCATGCCGAATGCCACAATAATTTTTTTCATAAAAATTCCTCCGCGTTTATTGTTCGCCAACATTTTTTTTAATGCCCAGTAAAATACCGGTTTATACTAAACAGTATACCCCACCCCCGTATTTGTCAAGTGACTTGACTCACTGTTTTTGGGAAAAAAGCACAATCTTGGTGCAAACCAGCTTCTTTTCAGAACGAAGTTTGCCTCTGGATGCCGATAGCCAAAAAAACAAAATTATGCTACATTTACAAGACTATACTCGATGTCGTAAGGCGGACTGCGCTCTGCAAGGAGAAGACCTATGATTACATATTGGCAGCAGGAAGATGGTAAGCTTGTAAATCTGGATGAGGAGGAACTTGATGGCCGCAAGGTCACATGGGTTGACGCAAGATCCGTGACAAGGGACGACATAATCGAGTTGGAAGAAAAATACAACATCGACCCCGAGAACATGCTGGACATTTTGGACTCCGACGAGCTTTCCCGTGTGGAATACAATGAGGAATACAGCTACACTCTCACAATCCTCAGGCTTCCGGTTTTTTCACCGAGCGACGACATCAGCTATTTCTGTACTCCCCTTGGAATCATAATGAAGGAGAAGCTTTTCATCACAATCTGCTGGACGGACTGCGAGGTTCTCAAGGATTTTGCCGCGAACAGAATCAAGGAGCTTAAAATCAACGACTTCCCGGCATTCGCAATCCGTTTTCTTTCACGCTCGGACACAACTTTTTTGCGATACCTGAAGGAGCTGAACAGACGCGCGGTCACAATCCAGAACGAGATGCTGCGTTCAGTGCAGAACCACGAGCTGATTCAGCTTTTGAACATACAGAAATCTCTCGTCTACTTTTCAACCGCCCTCAAAAGCAACCAGCTGCTTCTTGAAAAAATCCGCAAGTCCAAAATCATGAAACTGGATGAGGACGACATTGACTGGCTGGACGACGTTGAGATTGACAACCGGCAGGCTATGGAAATGGCGGAGACCTACTCGAACATTATGACGAGCATGAACGACTCATTCGCGACCGTGCTTTCAAACAACCTGAACATAGTGATGAAAACCATGACCGGCTGGAACCTTGTGCTTATGATTCCGACAATAATTTCCGGCTACTTCGGTATCAACGTGCCTCTCCCGTGGGCAAATTCTGGATGGGTCGGAGCAATAATCATCGCGGTGATGTCCATTGTCGTTTCCATTTTCACCTACGTAATCATAATGAAGAGCAAAATCACCTCAACGGTCAGAATGGCAAAGAAAAAAGTAACCAAAACATCCCCCAGTACATTTAAACAGAGAAGGGCCACTCAAAAACAGAAACGCTCGTTGAGGCAGTTGGAGAAGAGCCTTGAGTCAACAAAAAAGTCCGTCCCCAAAAAAAGGCGGTCAAAAACGGAGGCAAATAAATGAAAAAACTTTTGGCGTTCGGGGCAACACTTTTTGCTGCGGCATCGCTTTTTGCCCAGAGCAATTTTTCTTCTATAGATATGGTGGAATTCAAGCCCGCCCGTGGCGCAAATTATATCCAGTACACAATCGGCGAGGGTGTGGAAAACATTACGGCGGAAAGGTATCTGACATCGTTTGCCATGAACCGCTACGAGACCACATACGAACTCTGGTATTCCGTCCGTGTTTGGGCTGAGGGCCGTGGATATATTTTTGAAAATCTTGGGCAGGAAGGTTCCATGGGGATTGTCGGGAAGGAACCGTCGTCCGCAGGAAAATATCAACCGGTGACAAAAATCAGCTGGTACGATGCGATGGTCTGGTGCAATGCCCTTTCTGAAAAAAATGGACTCAAACCTTGCTACTCTTTTGGTGGAAAAATTCTGCGTGATTCCGGGGACACGATTTCCTGCGACCTTGCCGAATGTGACTGGAACGCAAACGGCTACAGACTTCCAAGCGAAGCCGAATGGGAATATGCCGCGCGAAAAACGGTCAAAGGATTGCAGACCGCCGACTCATGCAGCGGAGAGATTGGCAATCTTATAGCCGAAGATGTCGCATGGCTTAGCGACAACGCAAACGGGACCCACACTGTAGGAACAGCTGGAGCCGACTCGCCACTGGAGGACGAGCCTGTTTACCCTGCCACCGGAAATGCAAACGGAGCCGGACTTTTTGACATGAGCGGAAACGTGATTGAATATTGCTGGGACTGGTTCAAAGAGTATAATGTCGTCAGAAAGGGACAGAGAGCCACCGGACCCGCAATGGGAGAAAGCAGAGTCGCACGTGGAGCAGCCTGGTCCGAAGAGACATTCTTCACCTACCTTGGAGACCGCTACGCATACGACCCGAACGAAGCATATATATACCAGGGATTCAGATTAGCAAGGAGTCTTTAGATTTCCAAAAGCTCCGCCTTTTTGACTTCCCATTTTCCGTTGGTGGTCTCTAGCTCAAGCCATCCATAGCGTCCCTCAAAAAGCGCGCCCGGATTTATGATTACGGTGTCGCCGATTTTATCCACCGCGGCACTTTCATGGATGTGTCCTGTGACAACGGCAAGGGGCTTGTATTTTTCGATAAAGTCCCTGAATCCCTGCGAGCCGACATGGATTCCCGATGCAATTTTGTCGCAGGCTGTGTCCTTGGGCGGGTTGTGCAAAACCAGAACCAGATTGTTCCAGTCGCTTTCTTCCTGCTCGCTTATGATTTTCAAGTCTGAAACAAGTTCCTCATCAGTACGCTCGAACGGAGCCTCGCCTGTGAAAATGGAGCCTCCCCCGCTTCCCGCAAAAAAGAGTCCATCGTGGCTCACCAACGCTCCCTCAACACTTATGTCACGGGATTCCGCTTCAGACAAAATTGACGGCTCGTCGCAGTTTCCGATTACCGAAAAAATCACATCGTGTTTTTTGCAGAGAACTTCCATTGCAGGAAGACCAGTCTCCGGGCTTTTGAATTTTGAAAAGTCACCGCCAAAAATCACCGCGTCGGCTTCCTTGAATTTGTTTTCCAGCCTGTCAAGTTTTTCAAAATCTCCGTGCATGTCGGAAAGCAGCAAAAATTTCATAAGGCCTCCAGAATCTTTTTGAGACTCGCCATCTGATCGTGTGTGCCGATTGTTATGCGGACAAAATCATCGATGCCGGGGGTGGAGAAATGCCGAATCAGTATGCCTTCCTTTTTGACGGCCTGGTAGATTGATTCCCCCGAAAGACCATCTTTTTTTGTAAACACGAAATTCGTCTTGCTGTCGATTACAAACCAGCCCCTCTCGCGCAAAAATGCAGTGAATGAATCCCTCTCGGCGGAAACTTTTTTTGCGTTTTCCGCGTAGTACCATGCGTTTTCACATGAGGCGGCACCTGCTGTCTGGGTGATAAAATCAACAGGAAAATGGTTGAAGGAATTTTTTACAGTAAAAATCGCCTTGATTAAATCCGGGCTGGAGACGACATAGCCAAGCCTCATTCCGGCGAACGAAAGACTTTTGCTGAACGTGCGGACAATCACAAGGTTGTCAAAATCAGCAAGAAGAGGAATGCAGCTCTCGCCACCAAAATCGCAGTAGGCTTCATCGACCACAAAAATTCTGTCTTTCGGGGCTTTTTTTATCATCTCCGCAACCTGGCTACGTGAAAGTGAAAGTCCGGTCGGGGCGTTGGGGTTCGCGAAGATTATTGATGAATTGTTTTTGTTTGCCTCATCGAGCATTTTTTCCGTGTCGAGAGTCCAGTCAGATTTCAGCGGGATTGTGTCCATAGGGATTCCGTAGTATCCGCAGTACACCGGGTAGAAACTGTACGTGAACTCGGGCATCACAAGAGGTCGGTCGCTGTCAAAGAATGTGTAGAAAACAAAGCTCAGAACCTCGTCGCTTCCGTTTCCGCAAAAAATCATGTCGGGCGTGACGGTGAAAGGGATTTTGTCTTTTTCTGACGGGCTGCATTTTTTTCCGCTGATTTCCGTGTTACAGAAAACACCGCCTGTCGAGTTAATCATGTCGGCTATGGCCTGTCTAAGCAAGTTTGAATCCGGGTCGGGATAAAGTCCGATTTTTTCACGCCTTGAATCCAGTGCAGATTTTATTGCCTCGCTTACAGCCTGTGCCGGTGGATACGGATTTTCGTTCGCGTTCAGTTTTATATAGTCCCTGTCTTTTGGCTGCTCGCCGGGAACGTATGGATGAAGTTTTTCAAGTCTCTTTGCAAGCATTTTTTTCTCCAGTATCTTTTAATTCCTAAAAAAAACCTCCAAAAACTTTCCGTCTCTGGAGGCTGGCGTATCGATTTACGGAATGTTTTTAATCAGCTTGACCATGTAAAGCTCCACGTAGCGTTTGAGCGCCGGGTGGTTCTTTATCTTCATCAAGGTCGGGGTGTCAACCAGAGCTTCGGCAAGTGACGCAATGCGGTCGCGGGTAAACGCCTCGGTCTTGTTTGTCCTGAGAACACGCCTTGTGTAGTCACGGATGAGCGTGTTGATGTCCTGCTCCAGATCGTCGTGGGCCTGCTTGCTGATTCTGTCGTTCCATTCGCTCATGTAGGACTCAAGCTCACGGTCAATCGTGCTGCTCGCCGGAACAATCTGGGCTTCAATGTTCGTTGCCGCGCGGCGGAGTTCCTTTTTGCGGTTCTTTTTTGGATCAAGGGCATCCTTTGCGTCAAGCTCGTCCTGTCTTGCGTCCGCCTGTGCCTTCTCCTCGTCAAGAAGTTTCGCCGTGGCAGATTTTTCGGAATCCTTCTGCCTCTGAGCCTTGGACTTTCTGTGTATGGCCGAAAGAATCCACGAGACAACTGGCATTGTGTACCAGAACGGTAGCTTGGACCTTGCCTTGGTGTAGATTTCGTTTCTCCTCAACATAAGAAGCTCGCTGTACGGAACTAGCACACCGTCGTGGAACAGAATCAGTTTTCCAGTGTCCTCGCTGATTAAAGGAAGGAATGTTGCGTTCAGCAGTGCATAGAGAATCGGGGAGCAGACTTTCAGTTCCCTCTCCAGACATCTTTCAAAAGCGGCCTGCTCCTTCATTTCGGAAAGGACCTCGTATTTTTGCAGATACCTGTACCATGACTTGCAGAGACTGTCGTGAATCAGCTCCCGCGCGTCGTTGCTTAGACGGAGAATCAAAGGCATGACGCTTTCCTTCACAATGAAGTAGGACTTTGTTTCGTTCTCCTTGAAAATCAAAAGCGGAGGAAGGTCGCTCGTCTTTGAGTAGGATGTGAGGTCCTTGATGTGCTCATGCAAATCGTCCTCGCTGTATTTTGTAATCAGCAGGGTTCCGTTCTGGTCCTTGAACTTCATGATTTCGTCCATGGTGAAATAGTACGGAGCCTGGACAAGCTGTTCGTCAAGAACTTTGAAAGCCGCCTCCTTCAGAACTTTTTCGGCCGCGACATTTTTGTAGTAGGAAGCCGCAACCTCAATCACCCCGATTGTCTGTAGAACGTTGATGTCCTCGGCATTCAGGTCCTTCATCTTGATGCAGTCCTGGCGGATGAAGTAGCAGAGCTGGTTCCAGTAGTAGAATGCGTCGCCGTTGTTTTTGAGGGCAAGCCATGTCTCCTCCGGTTTTCCCAAAAGCGACGAGAAGAAATTCTTGATAGAAATCTCCTTGCCCGGGTTCGCTCCGTTGATTTTTTTCTGGAAATAGTCGTGGGAATCGCCCTTCCTGAGCAGGTCCTGAAGTTTTTTAAGACAGATGTTGATTACATCGTGGATTGAAACATTGGAGGGCATCAAAAGCCCCGGAACGCCCTTTCCAAAAAGAATGCAGTAGAGGGTCCTCTCGTTCGGGTCCACCTTTCCGTCGAGCATCTTGTAGATTATGTCCGAAGCCTGGTCCTTAACCGCAATGTCGGATGGAACATGCTTTGGAAGCTCGTTTACATTCGGGAACGGATGGGAATAATTGCGCTGCATGTCCTCGTAAAGCTGGGTACATTCATCAATCACATAGGAAATCACAACGATAAACTGTTTTCCCGCCTGGGTGGTGATGGCAATCTGGTGTTTTCCAACCATGCCGTCAAGCTCCGACTGTAGAGCCTCGTTCGACTTGATGTATGTGTTAAGCTCCGGTGCGTCCTCTTCATGGTGCTGGACATAGCGTCTGAGGTAGTCAACAAATTCTCCCTCGTCAACAACAGGGGTCCTCTGCTTTGAGGAATAGAATTTCAAAAGTGTAAATAAAATATTACTGGCCATGGAATGATTATACCCAAATTTGCGCCCATAAACAAGTATCGAATCAAAAACCGACACAGGAATTGGAAGAATACAATTGAAGAAAAGCTTGTATTGGGTTATTCTGTTTTTATGATTAATGTTTCTGAAAATGTTTTTGACACAGTTTATGCGGATTCCCTCATGGAAAGATTCCTTCGCTACGTGAAGACCTGGTCGGAAAGCGACAGTTCCCGCGCGGACGAAGGCATAATGCCAAGCACTCCACAGCAGCAGGACATGGCGACCATTCTGAACCAGGAGATGAAGAACATGGGCCTTGAGGATGTCCAGACCACCGAACACTGCTACACTTACGGCAGACTGAAGGCTTCACCGGGAAAGGAGAACGCCCCATCAATCTGTCTCCTTGCGCACATAGACACTGTTGAGGAAGTCTCGGGCCGCAACGTAAAACCCATTGTCCACAAAAACTATGACGGAAAGGCAATCACCCTGCCCTACGGAAATGTTCTGGATCCCGAAAAGGACAAGGCCCTTTTTCTTGCGGGGCAGCAGGGCGACACAATAATCACCAGCGACGGAACTACTCTCCTTGGTGCGGACGACAAGGCCGGAGTGTCAGAGATTATGACCGCCCTGGAATTTTTGATTAAGCATCCCGAAATCCGCCACGGAACAATAGAGGTGATTTTTTCCCCGGACGAAGAGACTGGACACGGAATGGACAAGGTTCCGCTGGAGCTTGTAAAGTCAAAGGCCGCCTACACTGTTGACGGTGGACATATCGGGGAACTGGAGATTGAGTGCTTCAACGCATACAAGAGCGACGTAGTTTTCAAGGGGAACTCAATCCACACGGGAAATGGTCGTCCTGATTTGGTCAACGCAATCTCCATGGCGGCGGCGTTCGTTCGTTCCCTGCCATACACACAGCTCCCGGAAACCACAGACGGAATGCAGGGATTTTTCGCTCCCATGAGCATAAATGGGTCCATAGAATCCGCGACAGTCAGCTTGATTCTTCGGGACTTTGACAGCGCTGAAATCGAAAAGCGGAAGGGTCTTGTCAACCAGATTGCAGACACCGTTGCCTCAACTTTTGGCGGAAAGGCGGAAGTCACCCACACTCTCCAGTACCTGAACATGAAGTCCTCCATTGAAGCCAGCAAGGGCGTGGTGGAGAATCTTGTCTCGGCATACACTGAGGCAGGAGTGCAGCCAACTTTTGTACCAATCCGCGGCGGAACAGACGGGTCCCGGCTTACCGAAATG
>DGGQ01000038.1 GCA_002392275.1 Treponema sp. UBA3870 | reverse complement strand
GTGACGGCCACCATTAAAGAAGTGCGGGATGGAATTGAAATCAGGCCAAAGTGCTATAATCCCATTGAGAGCGTAAAGCCGGAATTTACTGTGCTCAGGATTGCAAGGACCGAGGAAGACGCAAGGAACGGCACGAACCTGATTTCGCTTGAGGAATTTGAGTTTTATGCAAAAAAGGCGAACTACGGAAATGATTCCACAATCGTTAATGACAATGTTGCCAATCATCATGTAAAGAGCGTTTGGTTTTATTTTGAGGCGGATGACTCGGGCGGTGGAGTCGAGTCGCTTGAGGTGCGGGAAAAACTGATTCGGTCAACAAATGGCGAAGCAATCGGCGTAAGCACAGTTTTTAAAACTCCATACCATAACAACGGCGGACTGAGCAGCTTTTCTGGGGCGTTCGAGTACAATTTTAAAAATGCATCCGACGGTGTTGTGAACCTTAGTTTTGTGACCATCGACTATTCTGGAAACGAGACCAGCTCCGAGGAAGCTTTTTCCAAAAAGATTGATTTGGTCAAGGACACCACTGTGGATTTGAAGTCCACAATTTGTAACGATTCCATTGTATTTCTTGAGCCGAACCAAAGCACCGTCCATTATGATTTTGTCGTCCAGCCGTTCTCCTCCAACAATTATAACGTGTATGCAACGGACATAGATGGAAATGAATACTTTGAGGGGTGGGGAGCGCGTTTCGCAAGTCCTGATCAGTATAGATATTCTTATAAGGGGCATTTTGCAAGACTGATTCGCATTGAAACTGGATATGCGGAAGACAGCCTTTCTCCTCTTCCAGACAGCAGCATCGTCTACTGCGAGGGGGAAACATATCACCAGTTTTTCCGGGATACATATATGGATGAATATTTTTATAGGGACGATTTTTACAGAATCTCGTTTGACTGTGATCCATATAGGGATTTATACATAAGGACTGTAATCGCTGATGAGGCGGAAAATGAATCTTACTGGAGCTATAGGGTCCCCAAGGCGATAGATGTAATTTCCTGTGAATATGAGACTGTTAATGTTGAGCGTGATTTGCGTTACGATACTTATGAGCAGGAACTCTTGGAGACAGATACCGTGGAGTCACCGGTTTTGAAAGTCAGGCTGAGTTCTACTCCAATAAATAAAAATACGAATATTTTGGTGTTTGCCGCGAGGGTGGATGGCGATGGAAAAATTGACAAAAATTTTTATGAGCCCAAGGGGAATCTTCCTTTTGGCTATATTATCGAGAAGGGGTTTGTCGTCACGAATACTTCCTCCGCGACTGTAAATAAATGTTTTGCACATCGGAACTGGGATGTTGTCTCACGCAGCGGCAATGTCGAGACATACGGAATTGTTGACTCTGATAGTATTGTGCTCACCGATGGCTGGGCGAGCGGAGGTGACAGCGCTCTTTGGCTGCTTGAGGACGGCGTGTACAATATCTACTGCATTTCCTTCGACAAGAGCTATACAAATGCGGGCTCAGGTTTCCTCTCCTGCACCGGAAAGCCCATCACGGTCTACAAGGGAGTTGAGAAGCCGCAAAGCACAGCCCCTTCCTCCGCAGACTTGCCATCTGATTTTACGGTCACGCTGGAGTCGGCTGGAAAAAATAGCGGAAAGCAGATTGCCCACGTAAAATATCCCGACGGATTCACTCCAAATCCGAATCTCACGTATATTGTGAACTACTCACATCCCGCCACAGGCTCCTATTCAAAATTGGACGAGAATTCCGGTAGCATGGACTTTGAGATTCCGACCCACTATTGTACTTACAGTTTCAAGATTATAGCATATAACGCAAATGGCCAGAAGGTTGAAACAAGTGCAAAGCAGGTGACTGTTGATTATGACAATATTTCGCCTGAACTTGTTTATTTCTATTCTCCTTTACTTGTTACTCCGAATGGTGCTGTTTTTACGGGCTTTGATGCTTCAGATGATAAATCTGGGGTCCTAAAGAAAGACGGAAAGATTTCTGTGAAATATTTGTACACTTCAACAAATTTTATAAATGATGATGAAATTGACATCAACTGGAATTCAAATGCAATCCTAACTGCATTTTGTGAAGCTGGAGGCAATCTGGAGCTTCCCTATGATGGTACTCGAGGTTCACATCTGTATCTGCAAGTGTCTGATGAAAATGGAAACACATTGGAAAAAGGCTTTGAAGTTCCTTTTGCATTGATAGAGCAACCTCAGGTAAGCTGGACGAGTTCCAAGATAAATGTGGCATGGCAAAGTCCATATTCTTCTAGCACTAACGAAGGTTCAAACGAGGGGTACAATGTTACGGTTCACTATTTAAGTGGAAATACATGGACACTCAGCCATGGTCCTACTGATGTTCTTATAACTAAGACCGAGAAAAATCGTAGCTGGGCAGTGACCCCGACAGGTGCAGAAACCAACTCGTTTATAAAGATTCAAGTGTGGGGCAGACCTAACTGTCTAAAAACGGCATACGTGTATCTTCCGTATCTGAAAACACCGTCAAGCTATGTTCCAAAACTTGCCGACTGCTCTGTGGGCATACGTGGTCTGAGCGTCCTTAGCGACAAGCCGGTTTTGGTGCACACATTCCATGCGGGCTTCAATCTTGGAAACGATGTTGATGACTGGCTTTACAATGGAATTGAGACGGGTGTTGTGCAGCAGACGGACTCATTCACTTACACCAATGACAATCTTTCGGGGGTTCCTTCCGGCAGATATTACACAACAATAGTCCATTTCGCCAACGGCACAAAGGCTATGACGGAGGTAAAGAGGATGAATTAACCTCTTGACAGAAAGCGCAAAAACGGTGATAATAAGAATACTTATATCTTTTAAGGAGTTCTATCGTGCCTTGTGGAAAGAAAAGAAAGCGCGCAAAGATAGCGACACATAAGCGAAAGAAGAAGCTTAGACGGAATCGGCATAAGAGCAAGTAACAGACCATCTGTTGCCTGTCTGTTGTCAATCGAAAGACCGTGGTTGTTTTCGGACTTAACTGCGGTCTTTTTTTATAATGGGGGACCATATTTTGCTGCTACAAAAAATCCATTCTCCAGACGACTTAAAAAAGATACCCCAGAAGCAGTTGCCAGTTCTGGCCAACGAGATACGATCCGAGATAATCGACGTGGTGGGAAAGAACGGTGGACATCTGGCGAGCAACCTTGGTGTGGTGGAGCTTTCCATAATATTGCACAGGGTTTTTGACAGTCCGTCCGATGCTATTGTTTGGGACGTAAGCCACCAGTCCTATCCACATAAACTTTTGACCGGACGCTACGACAGGTTTTCGACTTTGAGGACCAATGGCGGAATCTCCGGGTTCACACGGAAAAACGAAAGTCCCCATGACTATTTTGACGCTGGACACGCATCTTCTTCAATCTCATCCGCGCTGGGGCTTCTTGTGGCCTGGAGAATGAGCGGACGAAACGACAAGGTTGTTGCAATAATCGGTGACGGAGCCCTGACCGGTGGAATGGCGTTCGAGGCACTCAGCCATGCAGGAAATCTTGCGAAAAATCTCATTGTCATAGTAAACGACAACCAGATGTCAATCAGCAGGAACACTGGCGCGCTTTCACGCTATCTTTCCAAGCTAACAATGTCCAGCGGATACCAGAGGCTCAGGTACAAGATTGACAGGGCAGTTGACAACATCCCTTACTTCAACAGGAAGCTGGGCTACTTCATCTACAGGTTCAAACGAGGACTCAAGGGGCTTCTGCTTACAAACAACCTTTTTGTGGATTTGGGATTCGAGTACGTTGGTCCACTGAACGGACACAATATGCAGCAGCTGGAGGAAACATTAAAGCGTGTGAAAAAAATCCCGCGTCCGGTTGTTGTCCATGTCGTCACAAAGAAGGGCAAGGGCTACAGTCCCGCCGAGAATGATCCTTCCGCTTTCCACGGTGTGGGTCCGTTCAACACGAGCGACGGATATGTTGAAAAATACGACACACTTGGCTTCACGGAGGTCTTTAGCCGCAGGATGCTGGAGATTGGTGAAAAAAATCCAAAGCTTGTCGCCATAACTGCCGCCATGTCAAAGGGGACCGGTCTTGATTCGTTTTCTCGCCACTATCCTGACCGCTTTTTTGATGTCGGAATTGCGGAGGAACATGCGGTGACTTTCGCTGGAGGTCTTGCTGCTGGAGGTATTGTTCCGGTGGTCGCAATCTACTCAACATTTATACAGAGATCCGTGGACCAAGTTATAGAGGACATCGCGCTGCAGAACAGACACG
>DGGQ01000177.1 GCA_002392275.1 Treponema sp. UBA3870 | reverse complement strand
CTTGGTGTGCAGATGGCAAAGGCTCTCGCGAACCAGGGTGCAAAGATTGTTGCAATTGCCCGCCGCAAGGAAAAAATAGATGCGGTTGCGGATGAAATCAACAAAGAGTTCGGGGTCGAGACGCTTGCAATCCAGTGCGACATTACCGACACGGCAAAGGTTGATTCCGCAGTTGACGAGGTACTTGCAAAGTTCGGGCGCATTGATATTGTAATCAACAACGCTGGTACGGGTGCGGTCGCTCCTGCAGAGGATATAACGGATGATCAGTTCTACAATGAAATCAACATCGATTTGTTCGGCTCATTCCGTGTGGCGCGTGCGGTCGCAAAAAAAGCGATGATTCCAGCAAAATATGGACGTGTAATCAACATCGCGAGCATGTACGGTCTGGTCGGAAACAAGGTCGCCCCGTGCTCTCCATACCATGCGGCAAAGGGTGGTGTCGTGAACATGACGCGCGGACTTGCTGCCGAGTGGGGAAAATATGGAATCACCGTGAACGCAATCTGCCCGGGCTATTTCTATTCTCCGCTCACAAAGGAAACCCTGGACTCCGACTTTTTCCAGTCCAACGCCCAGACAATGATTCCACTGAGCCGCTACGGAAATGAAGGTGAACTTGACACAGCGGCAATCTTCCTTTCAAGCCCCGCATCAAGCTATGTGACAGGTGTAATCCTTCCTGTTGACGGCGGCTACACTGCCATGTAAAAGGGCATCTAAAAAAATCCCCGTTTTGGAAAATGCGTCCAGTGCAAAATCCAAAATGGGGAAAAATGGATTTACTTTTCAGCATGTCTATTCGGCATGCCAACATTCTTTTTTCGCGTCATACTCCGCATTGTTTTCAACAAGCTCAAAGTTCACACCTGTATCAGTGACTGTTGCGTTAAGCCTGTATTTTTTGTTGCCCGGAAGCTGGTTTTGCAATGTGGATTTGTAAACGATTGACTGGGAACCATCTGTACTGCGCTCCGGGTGCATCCACAAAAGTCCATAGGCCGAGCGGTTGGTGTTGTCGCCGCCAGATTTGAAATCCTCGCTCCATCCGGCGTATGTAAGATTTTTGTTTCCATATTTGAATATCGCCTCAAAACTTACATCCGGTATACCAAGTCCAACGGTCCGCCTGAACCCGATTGTCCCTGACTTCCCCGGCTCCAGCGAAAGCAAAGATTTTTTTTCATCGTAGCAAAGACCATATCCACCGTCAGAATGTGCGTTGGCAAACATGGCGGAACCTTCAACCGAAAGCGCGGAACCGCTGTTGTTCGTCACATGGATTGTCTGATAATTGTTGTAAGCAAAATCAATTCCATCAACCGCAAGCTGAGGTTCTTTGCATCCAACGAAGCCCAAAACCAGAGCCGCCAGTGAAAATAAAAAACTGGACTTTTTGTTCATTTTGATTTCCCCCTTAAAAAACTTTTATTTGGACTCATCCTTTTTGCTTTTTTGCAAGCTGATTTTATGATTAAAATTCACCTTACACCCCCGAATCTACCACGCAAATTCCAAAAACGCAAGGTCAAAAAGGTCAAATATTACGTATGTAATAGGGCATTATTACGTATGTAATATCTAATTTTTGGTAGTCCCTATAATATAAACAGTGCCCATATATTTTTTTCCATCCATTATAATGGCATCGTTTTGCGGGAGATTAAAAATTGTAATTGACCACGGCAAAACTTTGTGAGTCCCATCAAGGGAATTTGTTTTTATGCGATTGCATATAAAAATTGGTTCCAGCGTGATTGGGTCTTTTTTTTGCATGTTGAATAAACTTTCCACTTTTTTTGTGGCCAATTCTTTTGCATATTCCAAATACAATGCGTTTGTACTTTTTTTGAAATATGAACCTATAGAATCCCAGCCAACAGAATCGGACGAGACCATTTTCCTCAAAAAACTGATTCCCCCATTGTCGATAAAATCAATACCGTTGCCGGCATAAGAAATTCCTCCCGCTTTGTTGAAAAGCCAGTAAAGGAACATGCAGACTGCACCCCGCTGTCCAACACTGTCATTTCTTCCCAGATAGTCATTGCCGGTCAAAGAATATAGTCCAGTATTTTCAAGATAGTAGTTGACAAAATCCTTGTTGCCCCCGGAAACTCCATAGCCACAAAGGGATTCCGTCAAATGGCTGCAGCCCTCGTCCAAAAAGATTTCCTCCTGCGGGGCATTGCTTTCTCCATTCAAATAGCGAATCCATGTCTTGTTGGTAAAGTTTATTGAATGTGTAAACTCATGTGCGAGAGTCGCAATCAATGAATTGACATTGTAATTGGAATCAGACTCATCTGGAACTGCAACATAGATTATATCCATCTCATTGCTGTAGGGATTATATCCACCGTCCGAAGAGTTTCTGTTGTTTCTGAAAAAATCTGCGGAATTAAAAAATCCGACCGCCATTTTTTCTTGATTGATTGTCGGCGCAAACAGGATTGAAATTGTTCCATCGCCATTTATGTCCGCACACTTTCCCCACAACTGTGTCACACGTGGATAGATTATTGTCTCGAACTTTTCTATGCACTTATCCAATATGGATTTTTCGCCATCAAAATTCTCTGGAATCCATGCGGAAACATTTTTTCCTGAGTAATATTTTTTTGCGGAAATCTCATGCGGGCAGCCACCTGTGTTGCCTGTGTTCATAACATAAAAAGTTTTTTCCGTATCATCTTTTGACGCAAACCTTCCCATAGATGGAGGAAGCATTTTTAGGGAAGCAGTTTCCGTCCTAAACGGCACATCCCTTTTTATGGCATCGCAATTTTCACTGAACACCTGTTTTTCTTTTGTGCCACAGCTGATTTTTAGATTTTCCACACTTCCATCAAGACTTACAAGAACAAGTCTTCCGTACCCATTTTCACATTCAATTGTCCGTGGAAGGTCGCCCAGCATCTGAACGGACATTCCATTATCAGCAGTTTCTGAAACGAATACCGTCACCACCGATTTTTTATTTGTGGCAGTGTCCACGGCACTTATCTCATGGTTCCCGGAGGAAAGTTTTCGGAAAAACTCATTCCCAGAACCAAGCCGTCCGTCAATTGACGACTCCCAAACTATTGTGTCGGAATCCTTTATGTTGCATGAAAAAAACACAGGAACATCCGCATCATAATTCCACGAAAAATTCGGGCTCCATATTTCCAGTTGAAAATCATCGACGGACGATGTGCATCCCGCAAACATCAGCACAGAGAAAAACAGAAATGCCGAAAAAATTTTTAATCTATTCAACACAGAAACTCACCGACGAACTGGAAATATTTGAGACAGAATAAAAGTTTTCGCTCTGGTAATACATGTCGCCATAACTTTTCTGCGCATTTATGCACAAATAATATGTCCCTCCGTCAAGAACATTTGCAGGAACAGTTACAGAACAACCGTTCACGGAGGCAGTCCATTTTGTGTTGGTGGCATTTTTCACAATCACCTGATATGAGACATCCTTTCCGCTTGGCTCCCACACTATCTGGATTCTGTTGGATTTTTTCAGAGAACAGCCTTTCATAACATCATTGCCATCAGAATCTATAAAAGATTTGACTTTCGGCTTGTCGAAGAGCCTTGTGTGCGGAACCTGCATTGTATAGATATTTTCCATTGCGTTGGACTTTACGGAAAGCGTATAGACATCATCATCCACTCCGTTCATGGTTCCAACATAGCACTGGGCCGAGTTGTCGAATTCAAGAAACGCCACAACTCCCGCACGATTTTTAGCAAGGACGACAGCACCGTTGACAGCCTGCCCCATGCCGTTTTCAATATACACACGGAAGTTGACATCCTTGTAGATGTCCGACTTGATGCTGACCCTGACCGAAACTTTTGAGCTTTCAATATAACCGCCTGAGCATGACACAAGAAAAAACACGAGCGGCATTAAAAGCATCAATACATTGCGGATGTTTTTTTTCATTTCAAGGTCTCCGAATTCCAGTATGGTTTTATTGCGGTCAGCTTGCTAGTTTCTGTTGTCTCGTCCGTATCAAAGTAAATAAACATTCCATTATACTCCGCGTTGAGCTCAGTTCCTATGCTGCTAACAGAATTATCAACTCCAATAAGTTCTCCTGAAGTAGCATTGTATACACGAAGATTGTCGCACCCAACAACGAAGCACTGGCCGTCAATTACTATCGGGCGCGTATCAAGGGAACCGGAACCTTCTGGAAGGTCTCCCCAGATATATTTCCCATTGTTGGCATCTATGCACTGAATATTCTTTATAAGGCTCTCGTCTATACCTGTCATTTTTGAAGAAAGATAGCCACCTGTGTTTGTGAAATAAAATTTCCCATTATTGTATGTTATGCCAAGCGCACACATGCTTGCATCTATGCCGACCTCCCTGTGCAATTCATCCACCGTCTGCCGTTGCTCCCAGACAGTCGATCCGTCACTAAGATTGTAACATCCCTGTGCCTGTCCCATGATGTACAGTTTGTCACCGACTATGCACATATTGTCATTGCCCCAGCCATCCTGCTTTTCCGATGTCCGCTGCCAAACCATGCTGTCCGTTTTTGTATCGTACGCTCCCATTATGGTGTGGTCATACTCTGTCCATGGGTCTACAATCCTAAAATATGTTATGAAATAGATTATTCCATCTTTTTCCACTGGATATACAGAAATCACCTCATAGTTTTCAGTATTGGTCCAAGCCATCGTTGGCTGTATATACTGGAGTTCATCAGCAGGTTTTGTAAAATCAACTGATGACAAATCAAGTTTTGCAAGTCCCGGTCTAATTAAATCTGTTGCGGTTTTTAAATCAGTACCTCGCTTATAAGATGGCCTTGTTGGCCAATAGATACTTCCATTTACAAACAGCCACCCCCATCCTATGTGTCCAGGTTCATTATCAAGAACTTCAAAACTCTCTAAATACTGCCTATATTGTATAGTTGCTTCCAATTGTCCTGTTTCATCAGAAAACAACATAATTTTAGCTATATCTAATGAAGAATCATTTTTTACAGGATAAGAATATGCATGAACTGCAATATATTTTTTCCCATTTACATTAACACTAAGTGGATACTTCCTGTTTGGACCTTCAAAGCTTTGTGTTTTCCAAACACGTGTTCCATTCGATAAATCTATTTTAGAATAAAAATATTTTTTATCACCACCTGTCTTATCAGTTTCACAGATATAAAAATATTGACCATATTGTTTATAGAACCATGAATCATAAAAGCTATCAGTTTGTAAAGTCCAAACTTTTCTCTGGTTATACACAGGTTCATTGGTCGTATTTGAATTGCTATTAAACAAACTTCCACAAGAAGTAAAAAGATTTGTAAGAAAAAACACAGCAAAAATTACTATTGGTTTCATATATTTCATAAATCAATCTCCCATGTGAATTCATATGTGTGTATACAGGAAAGATTCTATAAAAAATCTCTCCTGTATAATTTATACAAATTAACTATATTCTCATTTTATGGTCGATAAATACCAGCTTCATCAAGCATAGGATATATATACTTTTCTTTAACACTATCACAGTTTATAGAAGCATGATTCTTTTTTACCTCGCAATAGCCTTTTCCATCCAAATCTCTGAGAACCTTCCTATGCACCTCCTCATACGCACCGGTAGCCGGATTGTAGAAATCTTTTGGATAGAACTGGCACTCTTTGGCAACGAGTCCATCATTTTCATTGGAACCCATGAGGTCATTCATTTCCCCACCAATGTTTCTTGCCCAGTCTCTGGCGGTACAGCAGTTCTGGTACGCCGTGTAATGTCCAGTCAGGAATCCAATCCCCAAAGTAGTATAGCATTTAGCATGATTTATTATTTGAGCAATCTCGCAAAAAGTAGAAAAAACGGATGCCGCTGTTCTAATATTATTTTCCGCCTCTTCGCCACAGAGTTTTAAAGTATCATTATCAGTTCCAACAATATATCCCACAGGCAAATCCGAGGTGAACGCCATGGAAAGTGTCAGAGTTTTCTCTCTTCGTTTTTTCATAATGATACTCCTCGCAAGCCCCTTTTTGGGCTTACACCCCGAATCTACCACATAAATTCCGCAAGCACAAGGTCAAAAAGCCCGATTATTACGTATGTAATAGGGCATTATTACGTATGTAATAGCAGATATTACATACGTAATTTTGAGATTTTGGAGATTTCCAACCTATAAAACCATATTTTTTACTAAAAAACAAATACATTTTTCCTAAAAAAGTATTGGAAAATTTTTAAAAGTGGTTATAGAATATTGTATACAGATTTTTTGGAGGGAAAGAGATGGTTTCTGCTGAATCAAAAATTGATGAGACTAGAGCGTTGGACTGGAATTATATTGTGGACGAGATTGCTCAAGTATTCAGGATGACCGATGAAGAAAAACAACAGTTCAAAAACAGCGGAACCGCCCAGATTATAGCGACGATACCATTTGCGGCAGGATGCATGGAACCGGAACGAACCGCCGTATTACATCTTGCTGTATATATTTCTGAAATTCGTGGCTTCCAGAAATATGCTGCACACCTTCCATCTGATGACAAAGATGTTTTCTCGCGCCTTGGCTGCATTGCGGATTTTGAAGGTGGAAATATTGATGTCATTGAACACGGAATGTGTCTTCTTGCTTTGGTAATGATAGAAGGCTACAAACGCTCTGAATACTTTGACAAAGAAAACAAGGTCTACAACCCCTTTGTTTCTGGGGCATGGGATTATGAATCAGTAAAAAGGGATTTGAAGTTGAAACTGGATAAAATTTCATGTCCGGATTTGGACAACCTATTTACACCTGTGATGGAATGGTATGGTATATGAAAAAATTTTTATATTCTAAAAAAATGGAATTAATGATGCGGATATTGGCGGGAATTGCCATAGTACTTCTGCTTTCAATAGATGTTTTAAAATTTTTTGGTTTTCTTAATTCCAATGAAGGGAAAATAGATTTTGAAACCCTTAAATTGATTATAGCAAATTTTTTTGTTGCAGTGCTATTTGCTTTTGTCCTAATCTACCCACACAAATTCGGACTCATCGCAATAGCATGTTTTTATTATGCAGTTCCCATTACGGAGAAAACAATAAATCCAATGAACATTTTGATGTTCAGTCTGGCCCTCCTCATTTTGAATGTACGGGGATTTTTCCTTAAGCACATAAAGGTAAAAATCATCCTGCTTTCACTTGCACTTTTTGCTATGCAATGCACACGCCTACGCTTTGGAATTAATTTTTTTGTTGATGGCTTTATAAATGACATCGGCTATTCACTTGTATTTTTATCGGGGATTTTCTTTACTTATGTATTTGCAGTAAGAAACGTTGAGCCGACAAAAAAAATTCTGAATGTTGCGGAATACGAGGGGCTGAAAGAGGCCGACGCGGACATGCTTAGGCGGGTATTGGACAACCAGCAGTACAAAATGATTGCAATAGATTTTAACCAAAAGGAAGGTTCCATCAGAAACAGACTGAACAAAATCTATGACACCCTGGGCTGTGCCGACCGCATTGGCTTTCTCACAATGTACACAGGTTTCCAAATTGTGTACGAACCTATCATAACAACTTCGGTAACTTCAGAAGAAAGTATTGCCCTTGAAACCGAAGAATCTCTCCAATCACAGAGTATATAGCCCAAACTAACACAAGTAGGCCATTTCGACTACGCTCAACAATCGTTTTTTTCATACAAGTTTATAAACAAATCGTCATGTAAGGCGGGATGCACAGAACGTCATCTTTTATTGTCAGATTTTTGGGATGGATGATATAACATTCTCCTATCCGCGGCTTGAATTTTTCCTTGAATCTGAGCAAGGATGTCGTCGTATAATTTTTGCTTGATTTCACTTCGATCGGGAAAAGCCTGTATTTTAGTTTGCTGTTATTGGAAATCAAGAAATCAGTTTCAATGTCGTTGCGGTGTTTTTCTTCTGAGTAGTGTGTGTAAAAATATAATTTGTGTCCATTCGCCGTAAGCATCTGGGCAATTGCATTTTCAAAAAGCATTCCTTTATTGAGGGACAGTTTATCATTTAAAATCTGATTATATACATCCGCTTCCAAAAGTTCGTTTTCGTCAAAGGCATGGCTTACCAATAATCCAGTATCACCAAGGTAGCATTTTATGTAGGAACGGACTTCATTTATTGAAAGCCCCACATTCGGATCGCTGCACATAAAACATTCGTTTGAAATCATCGAATCGGAAAGCCAGAAAAAAGTGTCCTCGTATTGGTCCGCGAACGAACCTTCCTGGATGTCCTTGAACACAACGCGCTTTTCATGTTGAGAAAGCAAACCCGGTATCTGGTCAAAAACAGCAATGACCTTGCTTCGATATTGCGATTTTATTTTCATAATGTCATTTCGATAAAGCTTAAGGATGTCACGCTTTTCAGCATCCACAGCAGAAAAATTTTTCCCCGATTCAACAAAAAGGACTACGGGTTTTGGCATCCCCCCCACGAGCAGATATTGCTTGAACAAAAGCATTGCCTTGTTGTGCATTCCACGTTCGAGCGGCTCACGTTTGTTAAAACATTCCTTTATGTAATCAATCAAAAGATTTTCCCCGAATGCCCATGCAAACTCTTCAAAGTCCAAGGGGTACATCAAGATGCTTCTTTCTTCGGACGGAATTACAATGTTCTGAACATTCTCTTTTACGGAAATCAAGGAACCGGTTTCTATATAATCATAACGGCCATCGGCGACAAGATATTTCAAGGCCGCACGTGCCTGAGGAAACATTTGAATTTCATCAAAGACAATCAACGAATTTCTTTTTACGAGTTCCTTTTTATAATAGGCTGAAAGGAGCATAAAAAAAGTATCAAGGTCATTCAGATGTTCCGTAAAATATTTTTCCACTGTCGCATCTTTTTTTGCAAAATCGATGATGATGTAGCTTTGATATTCGTTTTTTGCAAATTCCTCGCAGACAGTAGATTTTCCTATCCGTCTTGCACCTTCAATGAGCAAAGCCTTTGAACCCTTGCATTCTTTTTTCCACGCAAGCAGCCTGTCGTATATTTTTCGTTTTAATATCATATATACCTTTGATTATGCGCACAGTTTCATGTATGCCATTCTTTGATTATGCGCACAGTATACCCCAATCTTTGATTATGCGCAAGGTTAGAACATGCAAAATCTTTGATTATACGCAGGGTTAGACGATAAATCTTGTGCCAAAAAAAATCACAAAATTCCATTGTTTTTTAGGGTGAAAATCACATTTTTCCATATAAATTTGGATAAAAAATCACATTTTTCCAGAAAAAAACTGGCCGGCAATTTTTTTACCGACCAGTCTTTCGTTTGCAAAAATAATTTACAGAATCAATTTACGATGTCCTCGTCACCGAACGGGTCACCACATTCTGGGCAGAACTTCGGCGGCTTGGTTGGATCCGCTGGTTCCCATCCACATTTGTCGCACTTGTACTGTGGTGCGCCCGCTGGTTTTTTGCTTCCGCAGTTGGAGCAGAATTTTCCTTTGTTCTGCGCTCCACATGAGCAGGTCCAGAATCCACCGGCAGCTGGCTTTGGTTTTCCACATTCGGGGCAGAATTTTCCACTTGCATTTGCGCCACATGAACATTTCCATGAGTCCGCTCCTCCCTGTGGTGCCGACTGCTGAGGGGCCGCCTGTTGCTGAGCCTGCTGTTGTTGTGCCATGCCGAAAAGACTCTGTGCATTCATGCCGCCTGCCATTCCAGCCATTCCCATGCCCATGAAAGCATTCATCGCGCCGTTCGTGTTGTTTGCCGCAGCTTCCATTGCATTTGCCTGTGCGCTTCCGAGACGTGCCGCAAGCATAGCCGGATCCATGTATGCAGCCTGCTCCTGCATCTGCTTGATTTTCTTTTCGTCCTCTTCATTTGCGGTAACGGAAGATACACCAAACGAAACAATCTCAATTCCACGAAGGTTCTTCCATTTTTCGGAAAGGACTTTGTTCAGGGAATCAGCAAGCTCCATGGTGTGTCCAGGAAGAGCTGAATAACGGATGCCCTTTTCCGAAAGAACCGCAAACGCCGGCTGGAGCGCTGTCAAAAGTTCAGTCTTCAACTGGCTGTCGATTCTGTCCCTTGTATAATCTCCAGCAACATTCGCGCAGACATTTGTGTAAAAAAGAATCGGGTCGGAAATATGGTAGCTGTATTCACCGAAGCACTTGATTCCAATGTCCATGTCCAACCTTGCACGCTGGTCAACCACACGGAACGGAACCGGAGCCGCAGTGCCGTATTTGTTTCCAATGATTTCCTTTGTATTAATATAGTAGATTCTTTGATCTTTTCCAGGCTCTCCACCAAAAGTGATTCGTCGTCCAATGCTCTTGAACGTCTCGATGATTCCTTTTCCAAGTTTTCCAGAGAAAATTGAAGGCTCGCTAGATGCATCCCAGGTAAACTCACCCGGCTCCGCGCAAAGCTCCACGACCTTTCCCTGGTCAACAATAATCATACACTGTCCGTCAGCAACTGCAATCACAGAACCAGATGTAATTATGTTTTCGGTTCCCTTTGTATTTGAGCTACGTTTTCCAGCCCTGTGTATTCCCTTTGTCACAAGGACATTTTCCGGTATGGCCTCACAGTAGAAAAACTCTTTCCATGAATCCGCCAAAGCACCGCCCGCGGCACCGAATACTGCTTTAAGAAGTCCCATTTTATCCTCCTTAGGATTATACGGTTTTTTAAAATACGAACAACCTTAATTATATATATAGATTTTCAAATCATCAACTAAAATTATAAAATTCCAAGAAATAAATAGCTATGTTGAAAAAAATTGACAATCAACATATACTCTATTATATGGAAGAAAAATTACAGAAAGCGATTTTTGTTGCGCTCATTGCTCCGGCGGTTATGATTTTTTCTGGATGCAGCAAAAAATTTGCAAACAGCGCGTCCATGTCCCGCGAATCAATATCGAGCGACAGTTTTTACTCAGGTTCCGCATCCATGTCCGCCCAGAACAAAACGTCGTCCGAAAATCTTATGGATGCCGACAACATGGGTCGCAAGCTCATACGCACCGGCCATATCAGTGTTGAGGTGGAAAGCCTCGCCGACACCCGCGACAGTGTTTACTCATGGGTCTCCGCCCTTGGTGGATTTGTGTTCTCGTCCTCGGAATCTGCGACAAGGCTTTCAATTACGGTTCGTGTTCCCGCCCAAAATTTTGACATGGCAATGGAGAACGCAAAAGGAATGGGTCAAATCAAGAGCAAGGATGTCTCGTCCGAAGATGTCACCGAGCAGTTCTATGATTTGGAATCCAGACTTAACACAAAAAAAATCCTGCTCGAACGCTACCAGAGCTATCTTGCAAAATCCTCGTCCGTGGAGGACCTTCTTTCAATAGAAGAAAGAATCAACGGGGTGACAGCCGACATAGAGGCCATGCAGGGACAGATGAACCGTCTTTCCTCACGCATTGATTTTTCAACCATAACGGTGGACGCGCATCTTCCGCCAAACATGACGGAATCAGGATTTGCACTTCCCGACACAGGTGGACAGTTCAAGAAAATGTTTGGCAAGGCCGCTGGATTTTTCAACGGACTTCTGTTCGTGGTTCTCTACATCCTGATTTTCGGGGTCCCGATAATCCTTCTGCTCGCACTACTCTGGTGGCTGGGATTCGGTAAGATTGGTCTAATCAGAAAGCTGTTCAAAAAAATTTCGGTCGGAAAAAAAGTCTCCCCACCCCCTAAAAATACTGGAGTGTGAGTTTCCACGTTTTTTGCAAATCAAAAATGCGAACCTTCACGGGCAAGCAAGCATCAGTCCCTGAGTTTCCACGTTTTTTTGCAAATCAAAAATGCGAGCCTTCGCGGGCAAGTAATCATCAGTACGTGAGTTTCCACGTTTTTTGCGAAGCAAAAATGCGAGCATTCGCGAGCAAGTGGAAACTCACAGAGCAAGACGCATCGCGTCTTGCGACTTGCGACTTGCATAAATATTGACAATAGACACTGATTTTTGCATAATTAAACTATTATGATTAACCCTTTAGCTAAAGAATTAAACGACATCCTCAAGGACACCACACCGGGCGCCCTTCTTTCGGACCTGGGAAACAGACTCTATTTCCCCAAAGGAATCATTGCCCAGAGCGGCGAAGCCAAAAAACTTGGAAAGACTGCAAACGGAACCATAGGAATGACCGTTATTGGCGGCACACCTGTCACCCTTCCTTCAATCCAGGAAAATGCACCAAATCTTACATCAAGGGAACTGGTCGCATACGCACCAACCGCTGGATTCCCCGAACTCCGCGAGATGTGGAAGCAGGACATCATAAAGAAAAATCCTTTGCTGAAGGACAAAACATTTTCCCTGCCAGCTCTGGTCCCGGGACTGACTGCGGGAATCTCGTATCTGGCGGACCTTTTTTTGGACGAGACCAAGCCACTTGTTGCCGCCGATCCATCATGGGACAACTATGTTCTTATAGCATCCGCAAGACGCAATGCTGAATTTGTCCAGTTCCCGATGTTCGACGCTGAAGGAATAAATCTTTCGGGACTTGAAAAGACACTCAGGGAGCAGGCAAAATCTGGTTCGGTCCGTGTGCTTCTGAATTTCCCACAAAATCCATCCGGCTACAGCCCGACAGTTGACGAGGCAAAACAGATTGTCGCGATGGTCAAAAAACTTGCAGATGAAGGAACAAAGGTCATGGTATGGTGCGACGATGCGTACTTTGGTCTTGATTACGAGGACAATATCGAGCGTCAGTCGCTTTTCGCATATCTCGCGGATTTGAGTCCGAACATTCTTGCCGCAAAAATCGACGGTCCAACAAAAGAAGATTTCGCATGGGGATTCCGCTCCGGCTTTATCACATTCAGCTGCAAGGGAATGACCGAAGCCCAGTACGATGCACTCGTCAAAAAACTGATGGGCGCAATCCGTTCGTCAGTCTCATGCTCGTCAACTCCACCACAGACACTTTTGATGAAGGCGTTCGCAAATCCAAAGATGGAGGAAGAGAAGGCCGCATTCCGCAAGGTTCTTGAAAAACGCTACAAGCTGGTTAAAGAATTTGTGAACACGCACAAGAGCGAAAACATCCGCGCACTCCCATTCAACTCCGGATATTTCATGTCGTTCCATCTGGACAAAGTGGATGCGGAATCTCTACGGCAGAACTTGCTGAACGAAAGCGGAATTGGTACAATATCAATCGACAGTCACACACTGCGCGTGGCTTTTTCAAGTCTTGAAGAGGATAAGATTGACATTGTATACAGCACCATCTACCAGACTGCCGACAGAATGGCTAAAAACTAAGTTGACAGTTCTCAAAAACATAAAAAGGGCGGCAACAGTTTTTGCTGTCGTCCTTGCCTCCACTTTCCAATTCTCCTCCTGCACAAAAAATGCTTCAACCATAATAATTTGGACTGACAGACAGGAGTTGGCCTCATATACCGAGCTTTTCAATCTCACGCACAAAAATGTGAAGGCCGTCGCAATCTACAAGGAAAGCCCCATCGCCTCGCTTCCACCGGAAAAAGATGAGATACAGCCGGACCTTATCATTGGTTCGTGGCTCAAAAGTTCCAAGACAAGAAAATTCTTTTCCCCGGTCGGCTATCTTTTTGATGAAGAAAAACTTTCCAAAGACGATTTCTACCCGCAGATGCTGGACTACGGAATCCTCAACAACAAGCAATATCTGATTCCACTGAGCTTCAATCTTCCGATGATGGTCTTCACACAGCAGAACGAAAACCTTGTTGAAAACGACCACACGCTGACCCCTGAAACCTTAATGATTGCTGGAGCGAAATTCAACACACTGAAGGACGATACCTATACCGCGATTGGGTATGCCCCCAGCTGGGACATGGATTTTCTCTATGAGGCAACAAAAATTTTCGGTGCAGACTACCAGGAAAAAGGACTCGCATTTTCACTGAACGAGGCCGCGCTGAATTCGACGGTTGATTTTATGCGTCAATGGACTTTCAATTTCAATACAAGCACGGCAACGGAAACTGACTTCCAGTTCAAGTATCTATACATGCCAAAATTCAAGCAGGTCGCTTCGGGAAGAGCGGCATTTGTGTTTATGACCAGCGACGAATTTTTCACACTGTCGAATGAACAGGCGCTTGGTCTTACATTCAGATGGCTTGTGAGCAACGAAGGAAAAGCAATGGCCGAAGACAATATTGTCACCATGGGGATTTTCCACAACGCACACAACAAAAAAGGTGCGGAGACTTTCATACAGTGGCTGTCCACCGAAACCACCCAGACCGACTTGATTACCCGGCGCGAAACAATGAATCTTGACACGGTGACTTTCGGAATTGCCGGTGGATTTTCCGCACTAAAGCAGGTGAACGCAAATGTTTTCCCCGCGCACTACAGGGAACTTTTGGGAAATCTTCCGGGAGAACAGTCGCTTGAGCTACCACAGATTCTTCCTTACCGCTGGCCTGTTCTGAAAGAAAGAGTTCTGGATACATATCTCCAGACAACAACGGACACAGCTCTAGACCTTGCCACCGACGAATATGCGTCCATAGAAGCACTTGTCGAAGACAGCAAACGTTTTGCATATTAGGGAGAAAAAATTTTAGTTTTAGAGCCAAGCCTGAAAAAGCTATGCTTGTAAAACAATAGATTCAGTGCTACAATTTTGGCATGGAAGCAAAGTCTATTAACAATTACAAATGTCCCGCCTGTGGTGGTGGACTGAATTTTAATCCAGCATCTGGAAAAATTGTCTGCGAATACTGCGACAGTTCTTATACTGTTGAACAGATTGAAGAAATCTACAAGCCGACACAAACCAACGGCGATCCCGAAGATGAGACCGATTCCAACGAAGACCCAGAGTTTTCTGAAGAACAGTATACCTCTGGCGATACACATTGGAACACGGACGAACTGAATTCAAACTGGGGTGAAGAAAGTGAAAACATGAAGGAATACAACTGCCCTTCATGCGGCGCGAATCTTATTTGCGAGGCAACAACAGCCGCAACAAGCTGTCCATATTGTGGAAATCCGACAATAATTGAAACACAGTTTGCTGGTTCGCTGCGCCCCGACTACTGCATTCCTTTCAAAATCAAAAAAGAAGATGCAATCAACAATCTGAAAAACTTTTACAAAAAAAAGTTCCTTTTGCCAAAACTCTTTTCGGACCAAAACCATCTAGAAGAGATAAAGGGAATCTATGTTCCTTTCTGGCTTTTTGATGGAACATCTGAGGGAACAGTCAATTTCAAAACATCATCCTCCACAACAATCAGGCATGGAAACAAGGAGACCACAACCACAAGATACTTCGACTGCATCCGCTCCGGAAAAATTGATTTCACAAAAATCCCGGTAGACGCATCAGAAAAAATGCCCGACGACATGATGGATTCCCTGGAGCCTTTCAACTACGACGAGATGAAAGAATTTTCCACCGCATATCTTCCAGGCTACCTTGCCGACAAATACGATGTCACCGTTGACCAATGTTCAAGCCGCGCCCACAACAGATGTGCAAAAACATTTGTTGACGCAATGGAAGACACCGTTACCGGATACGACACATGCAAGATCACTGGAACAAATATTTCAATCAAAAACGGAAAAGTCCACTATGCACTGATTCCAGTCTACCTCCTCTACACAAAATGGAACGAACAGAAATTCCTTTTTGCGGTCAACGGTCAGACAGGAAAGGTTGTTGGAAATCTGCCAATAAGCAAGGGTCGTTCTTTCCTCTTCTTCCTGATTAACTTCCTGATTGGAATTGGAATTGGAGCTGCGGTCGCGGCAATCGCCATGCTGCTTATCAAATGGTTTGCTGACTGAAAAGGAATTGGAGTGAATGATGAAAAACAGAAAACTTATTTTTACAGTGCTTGCGGTCCTAAGTTTTGGTCTGATTGCGGGTCCGGTTTTTGCGCAGAATGATTTCTACGACCTTGACGAGCTGGGCTACGATTATGACGGCGACTACGATGATTATGATGAATATGACGACTACGGTGATTACGATGAATATGACGACTACGGTGATTACGACGATGCGTATTATGAGCGTCTGGACAAAATTTCAGACATGACTTTCCTTGTTGATGAGGTTGGTCTTCTTTCAGATGAACAGCATCAAGAAATAGCATCATATCTACTATCGCTGTCCGCTGATTATGAAATTGGATTGTACATAACAATAATCAACGACTACGAAAAATATGCCTCAAACATAGAACTTGCCAATGAAAAAATTTTTGAGCAGAAAAATTTTGGTCTGGGCGACCAGAGAAGCTCGCTTTCATTTTTGATGTCAATGGACGACAGAAGTTTTGATTTGGATGCGCATGGCTATGGAAACGTTGCATTCTCCGACAGCCGCAGAAACAAGTTGATTGAAGCTTTCACGCCGGATTTCAAAAACAACGATTGGTACAATGGATTTATCAGCTACCTTGAAACCGTTTACTATTATCTGGACGAGGACCGCCAGCAAAATGCCAATTACGAAACAGGTCTTTCCCAGTACAAAGCAGTACAAGCTGCAAGGGCAATGGAAGTAAATAGAAACCATTTCCTATTGGCCGGTGGAATAGCACTCCTTGTCGCATTGATTTTTGCATTGATCCGTCTTGCAAGCGAAAAGAAGAGAATGAGAAACGTAGCGTTTGCCACGGAAGCAGACTCCTATATCGCGGAAAGCGGAGTTGAGATGCATGAACAGAAGGATATCTACAAATATTCCACAACATTCACAAGGACAATAGAAACATCCTCCAGAAGTGGCGGTGGTGGCGGCGGTGGTCACTCACATTCCAGCGGACATTTTTAAAAACAAGAGGCTGTCACACGAACTTTGCGACAGCCTTTTTTAAACATCAGGAGTTTCTAAATCCCTTATCAGAAAGAATCAAATTTTCAAGGAGCAGTTTTGTTTTTCCTCCAAACACAAGGGCAGAAATCAAAACATTTGTATCCAACATAATTTTCATCACGCTTTTTCCATTCTTGATTTTCTGAATTCTGCCATATCCTTCAACATCTCTTCTTCATTTTTCCAGCCAGTATCTTTCCCTAATACTGAATGGAATTCATTCATGGCGGCAATAGTCTCCAAAGCCCGCTGTTTTTTTCTGTTTTGGGAGACGAGCTTTATATAATCAATTATAATAGAGTAGTCCTCACGTTCAAGGGTTTTCAACAAACTGTTTATCTCTTTTACCACCTCTGGCATATCCGTACCTCGTATCTGTTTTACTGAAACTTTACTCAATCACTCCATTTTCGCGCAGGTAATGGAAAACGGATTTGTCGCCGACAAAATGTGCACATCCCGCAAAAATGAATGTTGTTCCACCTTCCTTTATCCACTTGCCAATTTTTTGGGACCAGTCCTTGTTTCTGTTGTACATAAGGGCATCGTAGTAGGCTTCCTCAAATTCCTTCATCTCGCCATCTTTTGGTTTCATTTCCTCCTCGGTGATTTTTGCAATCACATCGATGTCTCCAGAAAGATATGCGCTGTAGAGGTCGGCAATGTATTCGTTGCTTTTTTCTGGATGAGCAATCTGGTCAAGGGTTCCCTTCAAAAGATAGAGCTGCTCGTCGTAATCTCCAAAACTCAAAGCATTTATCTGGGTTTCAAGAGTATCAAGACCTTCCCACGTTTTTCCTTCCTCCGCAAGCAGTCCCATCAAGTACATATCGATTCCGCTGACACCTTCAAGACCAGCTTTTGAATACGACCCAGTTGAAAGAGACTGGAGCATAACCCACGGCTCAAAATTGGAAAGCGTGTCCACAACCTCCTTTCCCAAAGAAAGAACCGTCGCCTTTTGCTCTTCCGTCAGATAGTCCAGAACATTTCGCCCGTTCGCGGCAATCATGGATTTCATCATCTTGTTGAGCAATTCAGTCTCAATGTCCTCCATGTCATCACTGGATATTTCTGCGGCAATGCGTTTCGCACTACCAAATGCGTTCATCACGGATTCCGGCAGCGGAAAAAGTCTGTCGTCGCCAATATGGATTGTTCCAAGCATGTAGACAGTGGCGGGGCGGCCCTTTGAGTCAAATCCCGAAAGTTTCCAGAACATCCTGTCAATATTTTCGAGCGTCGCTTTTTGTGTGGACGCATTTTCAACATTCCTATGCCTTGCAAAAAAATAGGGCTGCACAGTTACATTCGACTGCGCGAACGACATATTAATAGAAGAAAAAAGCAAAAAAAGAATTGCGAAGATAAGTTTACCCCGATTTTTCATGGGAATCCCCCTCAAAACAGATGATTGCCTTATTATATCAAAACACCATAAAAATACAACAGTTTCGCGGTGTAGAAAATTTTCCTTGAATTTTCTACATAAATACTTAAAATAGAGGTAAGTGGGATTTGAATCTGTAATTTAAATCTACAAAAGTTGTTATATTATTGGGAAGCTCTAAAACCTTCAGTCTTTAGAGATACCCTATGGAGAGAAATTCCCATTAACGGGAACGGGAGGTTTTTTTGATGAAAAAGTTGTTTAAGTTTGCGACGTTGGGAACCGTTCTGCTGGTCTCGATGTTTTTTGCAGGGTGCAAGAGTTATATCGATACATTAACCGTAGCAGGATATGTATATGAGTTATCAGAAATGCATTTTTCAGGGCCAAGCCAACCAGGTCAACCAAACACGGACCTAGACCCAATTAACATTTCTCCTTCAATTCCGAATTCTACTATCACGTTCAATAGCACTGGCACAGCATTCACTTGGGTAATTGGAACAGAAACATTAAGCGGTTCATACCAAATCAATCAGAACAACAAGACCATTGAATTAAATACTAGTTCCAAAACCTACGTTTTCAAATACACCGATAAAGTAAAAGAGCTCAAAGCAGAACTCAACGATATGGGAACAAATTATCCAGAAGGTATAAACAGTCCTTACAGAGTTGTCTACAAAGTAAAAGGCAAACTGTAGTCCACCACCACAAACATTCAAGGAGATTTCATTTTATGAAAAAGAAAATACTGAAAATATTCGGGGCCATCGCAATTGCAGTGGCATCCCTTTCCATGACAAGCTGTGTCGAGATTTTGACCATACTTCTCATGCCGGAACTTTTTGACACAAAACTTTCATCGGTAACGGCAACTGGAATCAACGAAGGTGCAATCGTCTCCTGGTCCAATGGTTCCATATCAAGCTACGGGCTGCACCTTTCATGGGCGTTGGCATCGAACGAAAACCAGACTTTGGGCGACATAACGCTTTCCCAAAATGACAACTACAAGATTATCAACAGCTCCCTTACAAACGGCAGACTCTCAAACGGAACCCAGTACAAATTCACGGTCTACCTGACGGACAGCAACAATGAGATTGTGGATTCAAAATCGGCAACAGCAACACCAAGCGCAGACGCATCGGCCACAACCACATACAATGGTTCCAATGCAAGCTCCTCATTCTATGAACTTCCCGCAAATACAAGCGTTGTAACTTTGAACGACGTACAGGGAAAGACTATCACATACGCGAACGTCAACCTGGGAACAAGCTCCGCAATATCATCAACTGCGGTAAGAAGATACATTCCAGCGGCAAGTTCGGGAGTGTCAGCATCCGTCATTTCAAGGTCTGCTGATTCAGACACGGAGGAGCTTCCAGAAATCCAGGCTCCAGCGATAAAATCCTTTGTTCCACCTGCGGACGAGGACATCACCGTTGTAAAACCAAGGGGACGCTCAGGGGCAACAAGCGACACATTCAACGCATCAAATCCACTTATAGGAGACACGCGCTCAATCTACGTGGACCAGGACAGCAACCTCACAAAGTATGAGCAGGAAGTGATGAAGCTCTACGCCATTGGATATGACACAAGCGACACAAACACCAATCCCAAAATCAAGGCACTCGTTTGGGTAAATCCATCTAACGTTGCGGAAACATCAAGCGGAAACAAGGTCAGCATTGGGGTGATTGACGACATAATCACAAAGTTCATCAAAAACTATGCGCTTGAGGAAGCCATCTTTGGTACAACATCAGACTTGCTAATCACAAGAAGCGGAACGGACAACATGTCAAGCTATCCAACAAAGGACTACATCAACATTGTTCTTACGGACATTGGAAAGGACTACGGTCTGGCTGCAAAATCACAGTGCGGTGTCGTCGGCTACTTCTGGGCAAAGGACTATTACGCCAGCAGCTACAGTTCAAGCGGAGCATACAAATCTACAAACGAGGGAAAATATTTCTACATCGACATTCCTTTCTGCAACTATGTGAGCGGCACAAATGGAAACTACTCATACGATGGAAATGGAAACAAAGTCAGTGACACTGTAATCTCAACGCTCTTCCACGAGTACCAGCACATGATTAACTTCAACCAGAAAAACATGCGTAACAATCTGGACACAAACAGCTGCGTCTGGTACAACGAAATGCTTTCCATGCTCTGCGAAGATTTGCTCCAGGCCCAGCTTGGACTTACGGAAAAAGTGCAGGACGGACGCATCCCCAACTTCAACGGCTACTATTATTATTCTGGAGCCGCACAGTATCTGGACCAGAACTCATGGGTTTCATACGGAACAGCCTACGCATTTGGAGCATGGCTTGCAAGGAACTACGGTGGCGCAAAACTTGTTCAAAAAATGAGCACGAACGCATACGTTGGAATAGACAGCGTGGTGAATGCGGTCAATGAAATCAACAATACAAATTATACATGGAACGACTTGTTCAAGGAATATGTGCAGGCGGTTGGATTTAGGGCAAGCTATTCCGCAGGAAAAGTATTTGAAAATAAATTTTTCCCAAGTCTAAACTGTACACCAGCCCTTGAACATTCAATTTCTGTAACCCCTGCCGTTCAGAAACCAAAGCATGATATCGCAACAAATATTTATGCAACATCATGGCAATATATTATTTCAGAGCAAAACATTGGCACATTGACCGGAAATATAAACAGCGGAATCAATCTCTGGGCGGAAAAGTACAAGAATGTCGTGAGCAACAAGAACTACTACGGTCCAATACTCACAAAGATTGGCGTTAACCTTGACCTCCAGCCGACCGGATTCATTTTCCATCCGATTGGAAATACTGGAACGCAAAATTCCGTGACGCTCTGCTTTACAGGAACAAGCGACCCGAACGACAAGGTTTACATTTTCATTCAGGATACATTCTCGGAAGATTTACCCGACACATCTAACGAAGTCAGTTACTAAGGATTTGGAGAAAAAAATGGGAGTCCTGATTGATTCACTGATTGCGAAGCACAACAAAGACCTGACCCCGGCACAGACCATGGTTCAGAGTGTCTGCAAAATCAAAAAGGGTGAGACGGTTCTGATTATCTCCAACCCGGAGCTTAACCCAATCGCCCAGGACGTCTACCAGGCCGCAATGGAGCTTGGCGCGAACGTCAGTCTGATTTTTCAGCAAAAAAAGACGAGCATGGACTTTGCGGACAAAACTGTTGTCGCCGCAATTCTTTCCGAGCCGGATGTAATTTTTTCTTTGTCGGCCATCAAGTTGGGGAAGGATGAAAACGGAATAGAAAATCCATACACGGATTCGGATGGAAAAAAATACGACAACGCATTCGACTATCTTCTTTCGGGGAAAAAATCTATCCGAGCGGTATGGACTCCGGGTCTCACGCAGGACATGTTTGAGCGCACCGTGAATATTGATTACGACCTGCTCAGACAGCGATGCGAGACCCTCTGCAAAAAATTTAAAAACGCAGTGTCGGTCCATGTCACATCCCCCGGCGGAACCGATATTCTTGTTCCAGTCCAGAACCGCAGTCCGCTTGTTGATGACGGAGACTTTTCTAAACCTGGCACTGGTGGCAATGTTCCTTCCGGAGAAGTATTTGTTTCCCCGGTAGTCGGCGATGAAGACAAAAACGGATGCGAAGGAAAAATTGTTTTTGACGGAAGCATGTCGTTCAGCGATGGCGACGAGATTCTAAAGACACCAATCACTGTGGATGTCCATGGTGGATTTGTGACAGACATAAAAGGCGGGACCGAAGCTAAGAGACTTCTGAAGGATATCCAGAATGCAGAAAAAGAGTCGGGCGCTCTTGTGTCCAGCGGAAAAATCTCAAAAGAAGCTGGAGCCGCATACAGACGGAACTCACGCAATATTGGGGAGCTTGGGATTGGTCTGAATCCTGCCGCAAACATCACGGGCAACATGCTGGAAGATGAAAAAGCATTCCGCACATGCCACTTTGCGATTGGAGAAAACTACGACGGAGACGCGCCGGCCTTAATTCATTTTGACGGGCTTGTAAAAAATCCGACCATTAAAATCAAGTACCAGGACGGCACGGAGTTTACAGTGCTTGACAATGGTGACCTGAAAATCTAAGGAAACACGCATTTTTATAGGAGAAGACTATGGCACTAAAGAAGACAGCCGCATTTGCAGTTATGACATTCGCGATGGTTATGGCCGCCATGCCGATTACAGCTGGTGGAAACAAGGACAAGGAGGAGGACACGTCGATTCCAGAAAAATCCGTTCTCCACATTTCGGGCAAAGCACCCGCATCATTTGGTGAAGGTGGAGGAATTGGAGCGGGACACAGACCAGAAGGATTCGAGCAGATTCCCGATGGAATAGTCTCCGGCGAAAAAGCAAAAACAGTCACCGCCGAACTCACCCCGATGACAGGAGTCCTTAAAGTCAAAGGCGGCAAGGGCAACAGGAAATTCACATTCCAGAGCGAAAACGGAAAATCCTACAGCCTGCACGTTGAGGATTCAATGGCCGAACATCTTGCGAATTTCAAGGACAAAAAAGTAAAGGCCGAAGGTGTTTTCTACGGCAAAGACTTTTTAGTTTTTGATTTTGAGATTCTGGATTTTTAGAATGGCCTCGCCCGTCTGGATTAGCTCCTCACGGGTGAATGTTTCCTTATCCTTCAACATGGCGGCGGGAACTTCGTAGGCTTTTTCCAGTGCCTCGTTTGTAAGCACCTCCTCCGGGGTTCCATAGTCCATGTCGCGGTTTGGATAAAAAAGAAGCACATTGTCCGCAAACTGCCGCGTCAAATCAAGTTCATGCATTGAAATAAAGACCGCCGTTTTTGTTGCCGCACAAAAATCTTTTATATATTTCAGAGCGGAAATTTTCTGCCGTAGCTCCATTGCAAAAAGAGGCTCGTCCATAAAAATCGACGCGCTTCCGTAGAGCATACTGAACGCCAAAAGCACACGCTGGATTTCACCCTTGCTCAGTTCAGCAAGACCATGCTCCAGAACATTCTCCAGCTCAAAAACTTCGATTGTCTCTGCAAGCAAATCACCGTCACCTCGGATTGCCTTTGCGTTCCCCTTCAGCGCACCATGGGAGTACACAAACGAAAGCAGATTTGAAACTTTGTCGCCGCTCTCAAACTCCATGTTCTGATAAATCACCGATGCAAGAAGATTTTTTTTCTCATCACCAAGGGCCGCAACGTTCTGTCCAAAAAGATATACTCTCCCGGACTGCGGAACAAGGCGACCGCTCGCGAGCATCATAAATGTTGATTTTCCTGAACCGTTTGGGCCAATCAAACTTGTGAATCCAGCCGGAATGGTCCCGGTAAAATGGTCAAACACAGGCTGCGGAATTATCTGCTTTCCGTTTTCGTCAAGATCGCCCTCAACCATTGGATAAGAAAAACTTACATCGTCAAATGAAATACAGTCCATATTAAATCCCCAAAAATTAACCAATTCTGCGCGTGTAGTCGTCAATCAGTCTGTCCAGATCCTCAAGTGCCGAATCATCCACGGGCAGAGAAAAAAGCTCCCCCTCCCCGCTGGCAGGATTCTCGACAATCAATCTTTTTTTCTGCATAAGCTGGTCCGAAAGAAGCGAAGTGATTCCAGACAAAAGCCACTGTATGCACGAGTTTTTATAGGCCTCGGGCAAAAAGATTTTTCCGTTGTTCGACAGTGACTTAAAAAGAACTTCCGTCTGTTCGTGCAAACGCTTTTTCTCTCTCACGACAATTTCAGCGGCATCCTTTGAAAAATATTTCTGGCTTTCGACAAAAGTATAAATCTGGAAAAGAGGTCGTTTTTCGTGCATCTTGAAGTACCGCTTGGTTATTCCCTTGAGCACCGATGCAGCCGAATATTTTTTTGTCACAGACTCCAAATCGGGCGGAAGAAAAGTTATGGACGAAAGATACTCGCCACAAAACCTGAACGCGGCCTTTACTATGGCATCCCGGCTTTCAAAATGGTTGTAGAGGGAAGCTTTTTTAATCCCCAGACGCTCGGCAATATCAGAAAGACTGGTCGCCCCGGTGGATTTGAAAAATGAAATGTCCACCAGAGCCATGACAATCTCTTCCTGAGAAATTTTTTTCCCCATGCCACGAATCTCCCTAACTTTCGTTAGTTAATATTTTACACCAGTATCAGGATTTTTGCAAGAATTCTGTTTGAACAAAAAAAACAAAACACATCTTTTATCTTTCGCAATTTCATTGTATAATTAAGATTCGGTTTAAAAGATGGCAGATTTGGAAAACCCTTTAGTAATACAGTCGGATAGAACTCTCATGCTGGACATACATTCCCCACGGGCCGAGGAATGTCGCAATGCCCTTATTCCATTTGCGGAACTGGAAAAATCCCCGGAACACTGGCACACCTACAGAGTCACGGCCCTTTCGCTCTGGAATGCCTCAAGCGTGGGATTCACCCCGGAAAAAGTCATTCAAGCGATGGAAGATTTCTCCCGCTACGAGATTCCACAGTCGGTAAAAGTCTGGGTCCAGGAAACAGGGGAACGTTTTGGGAAAATCCGTCTTGTGCCCGGGCCTGTAAACGAAAGAACAGAAAACGGAAAAACGTCCAGGGACGAGTATCTCTATCTGGTATGCAGGTCGCCATATATTTTTAAGCAGATTGAGCACAACGGCCCCCTAAAAAAACAGCTGATTCCATGCGAATATGTGCAGCCGGAAAACTCCAGCGCCGAACTCACCGACGATGAAAAAAGATTCTGCTTCATGCTGAACCTGACAGACCGTGGAACAATCAAACAGAATCTGCTCGCTCTAAACTGGCCCGTAAAGGATGATGTACCGTTAATTGATGGCGACCCAATGGAAATTGATTTGAGGGAGACCACCACATCCGGTAAAAAATTTGAAATCCGCGAATACCAAAAGGGAGCTGCCCGCGCGTTTGTCGGTGACAAGGGACCGGGGACTGGATTTGGAACAATAGTCCTTCCATGTGGCGCAGGAAAAACTATAGTCGGCATGCTGCTGATGTCCATTCTGAAAACAAACACTCTGATTGTAACAACAAATATTTCGGCGGTCCACCAGTGGATTGACGAGCTTGTTGACAAGACATCTTTGGCACGGGAACAGATTGCGGAGTACACCGGCGAAAACAAGGACATAAAATCGGTGACAGTCGCGACATACCAGGTTTTGACTTGGCGGCCTGAAAAAACTGGACCCTATCCACATTTTTCTCTTTTCCGTTCAAGAAACTGGGGGCTGATTATTTATGACGAGGTTCACATGCTTCCCGCACCGGTTTTTAGGGTTGCGGCGGAATTACAGGCGGTACGCAGGGTGGGACTTACGGCAACTCTTGTCCGTGAAGATGGATGCGAGGGAAATGTATTTTCGTTGGTAGGTCCAAAGCGTTATGACGTTCCATGGAAGGAGCTTGAGCGTGACCGGTGGATTGCGACCGCCGAATGTGTTGAAGTCCGAATCCCCATGTCCGATGAACTGAAATTTGAATACGTGGTTGCTGGCAAAAGGGAGCAGAACAAAATTGCAGCGACAAATCCTCTCAAAGTGCAGATTGTAAAAACGCTTGTCGAAAAATTTCCCGACGACAAAATTTTAATCATCGGGCAGTATCTTGACCAGCTGGACCAAATTGCAAAAACCCTGGGCGCACCGATAATCACCGGGAAGACAAAAAATTCAACGCGGGATGAAATCTACACCAGCTTCAGGCAGGGAAAAATAAATGTGCTTGTCGTCAGCAAGGTCGCAAACTTTGCAATAGATTTGCCGGACGCAAGCATGGCGATTGAAGTCAGCGGAGTTTTTGGTTCCAGACAGGAAGAGGCTCAGAGGCTTGGTCGTCTTCTGCGTCCAAAAGAAAGGACAGCCAGATTTTTTACCGTTGTTTCAAAGGACACGATAGACGAAGAGTTTGGAACAAAGAGACAAAAGTTTTTGGGCGAACAGGGATACTCATACCGAATAATAAGATACGAGGACGAGTCCAGCTTTGACGAACTTGCGGACCAAAATCTGATTGAGGACAAAAGGGGGTGCGGCCAATGAAATTTAGTCCAGAGACGACAAACAGAATCGCACAGTGGAAAGAAAACCTTACCGCAATGCCGACCGACCAGTTTTTGAATTACGCCCGAATGTTTCTGGGAGAAATTGAGACTCCGTTCAACAAGCAAAATCTTGTCACGCAGATTTCAACTTTTTTTTGCCAGACGGAAAACAAAAAAAATGCCGTCGCACTCATGGGAAAAAATGATTTAAAAATCCTTTCGCTGGTAAAGCTCGTTCCAGAATCAACAAAAGAAAGCATCGTAAAGTTTTTTTCGGACGAGGACATTTCATTTGCAATCCGCGCGCATCTGCAAAATCTTGAGGAGCGGATGGTCCTTTACACGGTCAAATCCACCAGCGGAAAAACTGTCTACTGCATAAATCCAATTCTTGAAGACGAGCTTGGTTCAAAAATCGGCATGGAAACTTTGATTGAAAAATCTGATTCCGAAAAAATTGCGGACACACATTCAATCACTCTGACACCAAATTTTTTGGCGGCCTTCATTTCGTTCGCTCTCTACCATTCGGACATCTGCAAGGGCGACGGCTCCATCAAAAAAAAGGCCCTGAAGGATTTTGCCGCAATCTGTGGGCTGGACGAATCAAATGCAAATGAAGGTTCCGATTTTTCTGTGGCGCTTGGACTTTTGGTTTCATCGTTCAGAAATCTGCTTCTGTTTGCAGAGAAAAATGGGACTTTTGCGCCAGACTGGCAGAGGCTCACAAATTTTTCAAAACTTTCGGAAAACCAACAGTACATCTATCTTTGTTCTGGCGCATTCTGGAAGGGACATTCACGGCGGAGTCTGCACATTGTGTCGCAGCTTTTGTTAGACACTTTGATTTCCATGAAAAATTTTTCGTACACAAGAAAAATGATTTTACGAATGGGCGCATTGATTTACAGTCTGACCCAAGATTCCGAAAAATCCACCAGCAGATTTGAAATGCTCCTTTCAAAAACCGCTAACGAGGAAATTGATTTTTCACCAATATCAAAACTTGACCAGTTGATTGATTCCTGCATCGCGTTCGGTCTGATGAACAAAGTCGGCGAGGATGAAAGCGGTCAGGAGATTTTACAGGCCTCCCCAATTTTTTATCAAGAAAAAAATCTGGACGCTGGTGAACAAAAATGTGTGAGCGTCGAGGCAGGATTTTCGGTGACACTCATGCCGGGTCTTGGTCTTGCCCAGATTCTTCCGCTTATGAAATTCATGGACATAAAACATCTGGACGTGGCTGCTGGTTTTGAAATCAATAGAAAATCTGCACTGCGCGCATTTGATTTGGGCATGGATTTGGCTTCGATTGAAAATCTGCTTGAAAAAAACAGCGGCTATGAGATTCCGCAAAACCTTACGGTGAGTCTGGAGGATTGGTTCAACACATATTCTTCCGCTACACTTTTCAACGGCTATGTCCTGAAGCTGAACGAAAGCAACGTTGTTCTCGCGGAAAAAAACAAAGTGCTCGCCCCGCACATTTTGACCAAACTTGCACCCAATGTTTTTCTGCTGGACTTCAAGGACGACTTTGAGGCTTCCGCAGTGATTGTCCAGAGCGGTCTTAATTTTATAGGCAAAGTGAAAAAGTGTTCAAAAGAAAACGACGTTCCATCCCTGCCACTCCTACGGAAAAACTCATTTTCATTTGTCGATGGCCTTGGCGAAAAAAAATCCAGGACAGATTCCGATGGTCTTGAAAGTGAAAAAATTATACAGGCCATGAAGAAAAGTCTTGAAAAGATGGATATTTCGCCTGAGCAAAAGGAAGGGCTTCTTTGCAGAATCAATAAAAGGATTGTCGTCAACGAAAAACAACTGTGCGGTCAGTCTGTACATTTTGACAGAAAAGAAGCAAGCGCAATGGATAATTCGGGCAAGGTCTACATAATCGACCGTGCAATGCAGGATGAAAATCTGGTTGAAATCACGATGGACATAAACGCGCTGCCACAGGTGGGACTTCCAATCGGTCTGGACAAAAAAAATGGGACCGTCACAATCCGCAAAAAAAATGGAAACGAAATCACACTTCCAATTTCCGCTGCCGTAAAGGTAAAAAAAATACCCATCGAATTTGAGTTTTAAAAATCACCACAAAAAAAGAGCTGCCCAATTTTGGACAGCCCATTGATTTCTGATTTTCAATTCCAAATCTACTGGACAATCTGGCTTGTCAAAGTCTCCCCATTTACCGACAGAGTGAGCACGGAATTCTTTTTCACCATGTATGGAACTGACAGCTCTTTTCCAGGATGCAGGAAGTCAATAATCTTTGTCACATTTCCCTCAATGTCGGAGCTTTCAAGACGCACACTGACAGGATACGGATATTCCGGCAATGTGTATGTGAACAGACCGTATGCCGTTGCGCCCTCCGGGTCTGG
>DGGQ01000053.1 GCA_002392275.1 Treponema sp. UBA3870 | reverse complement strand
TGCTCTCACTTTCACGACAATCCCCAAGGAAGCGGTCGGACACTAAGGGAAGAGAATCTGGAAGATTGTAGATATGAAAAAGATTCTGGTAATAAACGGCAGCCCCAAAAAAGAACAGAGTACGACAATGGCGGTGACGAACGCTTTTGTAAAAGGACTCTTGAGTTCCGGTAAATACGAAAGCGAGACTCTGACCATCTCAAGCATGAACATAAAGCCTTGTCTTGGTTGCCTTGGATGCTGGGGAATAAGCGAGGGTGAGTGCGTTATAAAAGATGACGACATCCCCATGCTCAAAGCCAAAATCCTTGCGGCGGATATAATTGTGCTGAGCTTCCCGCTGTTCTATTTTGGGATGCCCGGTTCAATGAAATGCGCAGTTGACCGTCTTCTGAGCATACTCAACACCTACGAAGGACAAGATGTGCCGGAAAATAAATCTTTCCATGGATTCAGATACGATATGACCGGGAAAAAGCTGGTTCTGATTTCTGGATGCGCGTGGAATGATTTCCGTGTATTCTCCCCGTTGCTGCAGCAGTTTGACTGCATAGTTGGACCTGGAAAATACACAGCCCTGTTCTGTCCGCAGATAAAGGCAATCGTTGATCAGGGAATGCGTCCGCGACTGATTCGGTATCTTAAAAGTTATGAGGATGCCGGACTTGAATTTGCGGAAAACCTTGCACTGTCGCCGGAAACTTCTGAAAGACTAAAGAAGACTCCATTCTCAAAGGATGTCTACACCCAGATTCTCAAAATGAACTGGCAGCAGGAAAGGGAAAAAGGAAAGAAGCATAGCTAATCTACGAAAGTTTTTCGGCATTTTCAAGGATTACGCCTATGGAACGCTGAAGGAGCTTGGTATGGTGGTCCACAATTTTGATTGGATCATCTACCATGCCGTTTTTTATCCATCTCAGTATGGACGAGGCTACAACATCGGAGACAAGCCCGGCAATGACTTTCAGTTCTGAATCAGCAACCTTGAAGGTTTTTGCCGTAAGACAAATATTGTAGTAGCCAAACGGTTCAATTATATTGAAAAGCGTTTCCTCCAAATCAGTGTGGAGAAGCGATGTAAAAATATTTTGAACCAGACTTTTGTTTTCATAAAAAAAGCGGAGAATGCTTTTTAGGGCCACATCCCAATTGACTTGCAGAAGTTGTTCTTCTGTAAAATCTTCACTAAGGCCCATAGACTTTTTTAATTCGCTGGCAATGTATTGAGTCACGAGACTGTATTTGTCAGTGAAATAGTAGTAAAAGGTTTTTCTGTTGATATTGCACTTTTTTACAATATCCTTGACAGAAATTTTGCTAAATTTTTCAGTTGAAAGCATCTTTATGCAGGAGTCCATTATTTCCTGCTTGGTTGTGTTTGACATAAGAAAATTATACCATAATTTGGAGAAGATACAAAATGTCCATTATTTCTAAAATAGCATTCGGTCTTGTGAAGGCATACATAAAGGTTGCTTACCATCCAACCGCGCTAAGGGTCCGGACCCCGGCAATCTACATTGCGAACCACACTGCACTCAAGGACCCTCCATTTATGCTGACCATGCTGAAGGGAAAAACACGCATTGTAGTGGCGAAGGACTGGTACGAAAAAAAGAACCTGAACTGGATTATGCGTGGGGGAACATGCATACCCTGCGACAGATATTCAATGGACACGGAATGGACCCAGAAAGCAAAAAAGTCTTTGCAGGAAGGCTACTCTGTCATAATCTTCCCGGAAGGAAAAATCAGGACGGACGGGGAGTTGAACGAATTTAAATCAGGATTCGCGTTCCTTGCCAGATACACGGGAGCACCTGTCATACCGATTGGAATCAGCGGAATCTATAAATTTGGGCACAAGACAAAATATGTCGTCGGGGAGCCAGAAAAAATTACAAGAACCCCGGGGGTTCCTTCTTCCCAGGATTTGGCGGAAAAGAGCGAACATTTCAGACAGATTGTCAAAGAATTAAAAAACAGAGCATTGGAGAAGTAAAATGAAATTGGGAATTGTTTTTGAGGGCGGATCCAGAAAGGTGATGTTCTCTGCGGGCGTAATCGATGCCCTAATTGATGAAAATCTTAATTTTGATTATGTCCTTGGTGTTTCAGCCGGGGCGCACTGTGCATTGAATTTTGTCACAAAACAAAAGGGGCGTGTCTTCCAGATTCTGAAGCCAAGCAAAGTCCGAGAAGGGAAAAAGGCTCATCCAATCAGAGATGGAATTGAAAAGGAGCTGCACATCCTGAACTATGAATCCCCTTATGGCGAATATCCTTTTGATTTCCAGACCCTTTTCAACTCGAAAACCGAATATGAAATCTGCGCGACATGTGGCGAGACTGCAAAACCGGATTATTTTACCGAGCGCAAGGACGAAAAGCATCTTCTGGACATACTGAACGCAAGCTGCTCCCTCCCGATTCTGTTTCCATTTACGGAAATCGGTGGAAAGCACTATGTCGATGGCTGCATCTCCAACTCGGTTCCATTTGACAGGGCATTTGAAAAAGGTTGCGACAAGGTTGTGATTGTTTCTACAAAATATTGGGAAGACAAGCCTACCGACTTTGAACGCTACAAACTTCTTCTTCTCCCGATGTATAAAAATAAATATCCCGAACTCTACAAAGCACTCACAAACCGATACGACGAGTACATGAAGCAGACCGGAAAAATCGAAATGCTTGAAGAGTTGGGCAAGGTTTTTGTAATCAGACCGCAGCAGCCTATTTGTGGAGTTTTCTCAGTCCATGATGATGAGTTCCAGAAATCCTACAAGCACGGAGTGGACTATACAAAATCAGTAATGGACAAGCTCAAGGCATATCTGGCTTCCCCGGTGAAATAATTTCACATTTTCTTTAAAAAATCCGTAAAATGGGTTATAATCTAGGTATGTTAAAAATAAACGTAAACGCAAAAAATACGGCCGCAATAAATACGGCTATGCAGAATGTAAAAGAGATGATTACGTCCGGCTCTATCTCTAGGGACTCTCCAATTCACATTGTACTTGGAGCGGGGACTTATCGCGAAAAAGTTAAATACAATCTGCCCAACCCGATTATAATTGAGAGCGCACCCGGTCTTACGGCGAAGGACTGCATAATTCAGGCGGACAACTGCGAGGCTTTCCATCAGGGAGTTGAAAACAGGGCAATTTTTTACTTTGGTCCGAACGTGACAAATGTTACCCTAAAAAATTTCTCAATAATCAATACTCACAACAAGTCGGTTATTGAAGGCAACACGCAGCTAGATTCTGGAGAAGCGTTGGTCTGGAGCAGCACGACAGGAACCCTTATGGCACGCGGCATGTCGATTGAAGGGCGGCTGAACACTCTGAGTCTCAAGGGATTCTCATGGTTCATAGGGTGCCAGATTTCCGGCGACATGGATTTTATTTACGGCGAAATTGACACTGCTCTTTTTGAGGAGTGCGAAATCCACTTGAGAGCGGACAACCGTGGTGACTATCCCGGATTTGCAATAAAAGGACAGGTTCTTGCCAATAAAATGGGCATCGTGTTTTTGAACTCCAACTTCACTGCGGACAAGCGAAAAAAGAACGAAATCTACATTTACAGAACCGAAGGCAAAGGGTCCGCCACATCCGCAAAAAACTGGGACTCGGTGGCTTTCCTCAATTGCAAGATGAGCGAATATTACAATCCAGAACTTGCATGGGACGATGACATGTCCTTGGAGATTTATCCACGTGGAAATGCAAAGACGGGAATCCGCGAGTACAGTACAAAAATTGTCTCAAAGAACGGAAAAATTTCAGATGCTGATACGACAAGACGCAATGTAAAGTCATATCTTCTGACCGAATCCGATTATTTTGCTGATTATGCAAGCCGCTATCTGATTTTGAAGGACACGCCGTTTGCAAATAATGCAGAGTAAAGACTGCTGATTTTACGAGTCAACACCTAGACCAAAGAGTGCGAAATCTCCGCGAACCGGGTCATCGGGGAAAACTGTTTTCATAAAATCAGTGAGGGCAAGCGCGTTTTTCATTGTGGCTCCAGGGATTTTACCGCTTTGGCTCAGAGGAAGGAGCCCGAATTTTACCGATTCCTGAATAACGTGTGTGTCCATCGGCATGAGAAGATTTTTTTTGTCGAACCAAGTCCACAGTCCCAAATCGACAGGGGAAGAGTCCCGCACCATCCAGCGGAGAAACATGTTCAGCCTTTTTGCTGCGGAAGATTTTGTGTGCGGAATCAGCGTACATTCATCTGGAAAAACGGACGAAATCAAACGGCAGAGGTGCTCGCTTTTGTCGGAACCGGCGTAAAGTTTTTGAAAAAATCCACCGAGGCTTTCGTTTTTTTGAAGGATTGAACGCAGCCTGTCAAAAAAAATCCGCATGGTCCTAAAACTGAACATCCTGTAAAACGATTTTTCCGAATCATCAAAAACAGATTTATATCCTCCGTTCAAAATCCATTCCAAGGGATTTTCTGATTGCGACAAAATAAAATCAACATGTGAGATAATCTGCTCGCGCCGCCCGAACGAAAGATTTGCGGCAACAAATGCGGCCAGTTCCTGATTCTGCACGTCCGAATATCGGTGCATGAACTGGGACGGGTCGTTTTTTATAAAATCGGCGGTCTCATATTTGTCGGCAAGAAAAATCAGTCGAGTTTTTAAATCTGAATCGGAAATCTTCGGCATAAAATCTCCCCGTAAAAATTATCTTCTATTCCGCTTTGAAATCAAAATCAAACGAATCAGTGAACCTATCGCCGTCAAAGCGGAAGCAACATAGGTCATGGCGTTTTTTATTACACCAAAAATGGATTTTCGATTCTAACTCCGTCAACATTTTGACCAGAATTTAAATCTTCTGAATAAACAATCGTACAATTTTCAGCTTTTGCCGCAGCAATAATCAAAGAATCATAAACAGTAAACTGAGTATTTATGCTTATCTCCATGGCTGTCTGGATATCACCAACTGTAACTTGATGTATATTTAAATTAAGCAGGTTTGTTATGATTTTTTTAGCATCCTCTTTTGAATATTTCAGTTTTTTTGTTAAAACATTGAAAAGCTCCTGCAAGACCTGCGTAGATATTGTGCAAACATTATTTATGACAAGATCCGTTAAAATTTCTTTTGCTCTATTCTTCTTAACTATATCTCTCGAATCAAAAATATATGCAAGAATATTTGTATCTAAGAAAATTTTAGTATCTGTATAACTCATCACGCGCCCATTTTCCTTCAGATTTATGAAGATTCGGTTCTTTATCTGCTATGGCAAAGACCTCTGCTAAAAAATCCGGTTTGCTTTTTTCGAGTTGACTTTGCTCGTGTTTTTTTAAGTTTTCAAGAAGAATCGATATGAAAGCAATTGTGTCATCATACGAAAGGGACTGTGCCTGTTGTTTGAAACTGGCAATCGTTACATCCGACATATTCGCAACCTCCATTTTTTTATACCACATTTTGCCATATTAGTCATAATTAAAACATTCGAATCAATCAGCTTTTGGATAACACAAAAATCATCTTCTATTCCGCTTTGAAATCAAAATCAAACGAATCAGTGAACCTATCGCCGTCAATGCGGAAGCAACATAGGTCATGGCGGCGGCCCAGAGGACTTTTTTTACTCTGGAAAGTTCTTCTGAATCCAGAGTGCCGGTTTCTTTTAAAATCTTCAGTGCACGGGATGATGCGTTGAATTCGACTGGCAGAGTCACGACATAAAAAAGAACCGCCGCAATATAAAGAATGATTCCAACTTTGGTTATTATCGATGCGATTGCCGCAAAAGACGAATTGCTTACGTTCGCCGATGCACCGAAAATGATTCCCAGGATTGCAAGCGTAGGTCCAAAGCGTGAACCGATGTTTGCCACAGGATAAAGCGAGTGCCTGAGACCAAGCGGAGCATATTTTGTTTTGTCCTGGATTGCGTGACCAGTTTCATGTGCCGCAACACCAACCGCAGCAATCGAAGTGCTTGAATATGTGGAGTCGCTAAGGTTCAGGGTCTTGTCGGTGGAATTATAATTGTCGGTCAGGGAGCCGGAAATGTGCGTAATCTGAACGTCGTCAATTCCGTTTGCCTGCATCAAGATTTTCGCCGCCATCGCACCGGAGATGTTTTTTTTGCTTTTAATTTTATCGTAAGTTGCAAAACGGCTTTTCACCATGTACGAAGCTGCAATGCTCAAAATCATGGCGGGAACAACCAGAACCAAATAGTACCAATCCAAACCAATCATGCGCAAAAAATTCATATATGCCTCCAAACTAATTCCGCGTTAATTTTCAATCAGCCACTCGGTCAATCGTTCTTCTGAGCTTGAATAGTTGACCGCAACTTTAACTATTTTCCGTCCATCATTTTTATATGCAATCGGGTAGTCCTTGCTGTTGATTTGCTCCATAGCTTCCTTTGCTGATTTATCCATCTTGAACTCAAAGATGTAGATTGCGTCTTTTTCCCAGACCACCGCATCGCTCTTTCCTTTACCGTTCTGGACTTCGCACAGGACAAACTCTCCCATCAATTTAAAAATCAGCCACACGAATGCCTGACAGTTGAGTTCATATTTTTTTTGATTTGTCTGCTTCGGTGCCGCCGCAAAAATGTTGTTTATTCTTTCCATAAATTCATTCACTTTTCCAGCGCGGAGTTCCTTCAAAAAATTTAAAACCTCAATGTTGTCGGTTTTCCCATTGTAGCCAGCGTAGAGCGGAACCAAGTTTTCGTAAAGACCGTATTTTACTTCCTCATTCGGTAGGCCAAGCGTGAAACTGTCAAATGCCTTCTCGTACTGCTTTATTGTAATGTACCCGGTTTGATATAGCATCGGGAGTACGTTCTGAGAGTCAAGGCGATAATTTTCCATTGTTCTTCGGCCGACCTCAATCTCATTTTCAAGAGATGTGTAGTCGAAATCAATATTCCGCATCATTTTGGTGAGGAAAGTCGGGGTGCCTGTTGAAAACCAATAGCTTCCGAAAGAATTGTTGAAAAAAGCGTTCATCAGACTGAAAGGATTGTAGACATCGGTTTTTGTGTCCTGAGAAAAATGATATCCGTCATAGTTTTTTTTGAGCAGGGCAAGACATTCTTCTTTTGTAATTTCATTGTCCTCGCTCATATTTGTGATTTCGGGAACAAAATTCGACTCAAGCTCTTCCTGCGTTATTCCGCATACCGCCGTAAACTCTCTGCTCAACGAAATGTCGTTGAGATTGTTCAAATCAGAAAAAATGCTCACTTTGTCAAGACGGGTCACGCCAGTGATAAATGCAAAACGGATGTGTGCATCCTCGCCTTTTATGACACCGTAGAATGACTTCAATATTTTCCTGAACCTGTCAACAAGATTCGGCTCATCCATTGCATTGAGGAGGGGCTTGTCATATTCGTCAACCAGAATGACTGCCTGCAATCCCGTTTTTTCGTGTGCAGATTTCAACAAATCACTGAATCTGTCGGCGGGGCTTGTCGCATTTGGATTTCTGATTCCATAGATTTTTTCATATTCATCGAGTTTCAGACCCAATGATTTTTTGAACCCCTCTTCAGTCGTAAAATCACCCACGTTGAAATCAAGATAAAAAACCGGATACTTTTTCCACTCGGTCTCGAGCTTTGAAATTGCAAGTCCTTCAAACAAATCTTTGCGCCCCTCGAAATAACTTCGGAGCGTTGAAAGAAAAAGCGACTTGCCGAATCTGCGCGGACGGCTTAAAAAATATGAGTATTTGTATTTTGCAAGTTCCGCAACAAACTGGGTTTTATCAACATAGACGCAGTTGTCCACACGGATTTTCTCAAATGTCTGAATGCCAATCGGCAGATTTCTTCGCTCGGTCATGTGGACAGTATAGCATGAGAAAAACGATTTTGCTATAGAACAATCTCGACGCACAAAAATAACGGATTAAATTTTTCTCACAATCACACCAACCCCTCCAGCTCTTCATCCGTGAGCGGGCGGTATTGGCCGGGGAGGAGGGAGGAATCAAGTTTTAGATTGCCGATTGAAATCCGCTTCAGAAAAATCACTTCGTTTCCCACCGCAGAAAACATCCGTTTCACCTGATGGAATTTCCCTTCCGAAATCTTCAAAAGACAAATATTAAAATCAACATGCGGACCTGAACTAACCAGATTGCAATATTCATTTTCCTCGTCAAGCCAATCAATCGTGGCGGGCTTGGATAAAAATTCCGACCCATGTTTTTCTTTTTCCAGATAAAGTCCTTTGGCAAAAGCGTCCGCATAAGCCACGCGAGTTTTTTCATCGCAATAGTCGCGGAGATAAACAAGATACGTTTTTGAAACATGGGATTCGGGAATTGTCAGTCTGTGCGAAAAAAGGCCGTCGGTGGTCAAAATCAAAAGGCCCTCGGTGTCGATGTCCAAGCGCCCGACCGTGTGCAGTTTTCCCAATCCATCGGGGTGAAGGTACTTTGGATCAACATCGGCCCAAATCCGCGTGTTCTGTCCCTCGGATGAAGTGCAGACCGTTCCCTGTCTTTTGTTCATCATAAAATAAAGGTCGGGAACCATTTTTACAGGCTCGCCGTCCACGCACAAAATGTCACGCCTAGTGTCAACCAGAGTCCCGGAATCAACAATGCGTTTTCCGTTAAGAGTGACGTTTTTGTTTTTCAGCATCTTTCGGACTGTCCTAAAACAGTGCATCCCATGACGGACAAAAAGCTGGTCAATGCGCAGACAGTAGGGCTTCCTTTCGACATTCAAATCCATGGGAGAATCGTATCACAGTTGAGTCATTTTCAAAAGACGGTTTTTAAAAATTTGGGCGCATCCCTCACTACATTCGGGCCGGGTGTTCCGCCCTTCCCTACGGTCATTGCCAACAAGTTGGCAACTTCGGGGCTACATACCCTTGCGCGGGACCGTTGTTTAATATCACAACTGTTAATCGCAAGGTCACGGCCCCTTATCCACAGCACAAAGGTCCAGACTACTCGGCCTTGAAAACAACAGTCGTCTGTGGCGGTATGCTCAGTTTTTCACCAGATTTTTTTACTGAGGCCCCCTGGAAAATTGGTGAGGCAGAATATCCCTCGGGCAAAGAAAGTTCCTGATTTTCCAGAGAAACATTATGGACGACAAGAACCTTCTCGTCTCCATTCTCCATCGTCCATGAAGAAAAAGCCCCGTTTCCAGTATCAAATGCGGAAAGCGTTCCGTTGAAAGCCGGCTCGCTGTTTCTGAAATTGATTAAGCGGCGGTAGTAATTCAGGAGCGAATCCTTGTTTTTCAGCTGGTCCTTAATGTTCACGGTATTTTTATTGTAAACACAGTCAGCCTCGGCGGCCCAAGTTGTTTCATAACGGTCGCCATTTCCCCAGAGAAGCGGCGTGCGTTTTGTTTCATCCTTTGTTCCACTCATCATGCCGATTTCCTCTCCATAATATACAAACGGAACTCCCTGCGAAAGAATGTACATTCCGGCCGCAAGTTTTAGGGACGCGACATCACCCTTCAGATTTCCTGCAATGCGTGGCTGGTCATGGTTTGTCAAAAAAGGTGCGTCGATAAAACCAGGATTGTATTTTCTGTATGCAACAAAATCATTTTCCAGGACGTGCGCAAGATTATTGTTTCCGGCAGAATGTTCTTTTACAGCTTTCAAAATATAGTTGTCGCCCATGTCAAAATGGAATACAGAATCAAGACCAGCCAAAGACTGCGCCCGAACACTCGTATTGTCCCAGACCTCAGCAACATTGTAAGTCGAAGGATTTATTGACTTCAGATAATCAAGCATCTCTTTCCAAAAGTCTGCGGCGCTTTTTGTTGAGTCGGTAAAATCAGCAGGCATCTTAACTTTATCATAGATGTGACCCGCGGCATCAAAGCGGAATCCAGAGACACCTTTTTCCGTCCAGAACGCCAAAACTTTTTTCAACTCCTCACGAAGCTCCCGGCAATCAAGATTAAAATCAGGCATTCCGTCGTGGAACTCTCCTGCATAATAAGAACCGAGACATTCATTCCAAAGATTGTGCCCCCACATTTTTTGATTCAGATTGTACCGCCCGTCGTCTTTTGAAATCCAGTGATACCAGTCGCGGTGTGGGTCCGATGGATTTTTTGACGCAATGAACCACGGGTTTGTTGATGAGGAATGGTTGAATGTAATGTCCAGCATCACGGCAATCCCGCGTTTTTTACATTCGCTGACCAGATTTTCAAAATCCTGCATGGTCCCGTACTGAGAATTTACACCGTAATAGTCATCCACATCGTAACCATGGTATGAGGAAGTGGGATGGGCCGGCGAGAGCCACAGAGCCGTCACGCCCAATGCGTCGAGGTAATCCAGCTTATTCTGAATACCCTTGAAATCGCCTATCCCGTCCCCATCGCTGTCGGCGAATGAATAAATCAATAGCTGATAAGTAGTTGATGATCTTTTATTACCATCAAATGAAGCCGGAGCGGGGACAATGTTGACCACATGTTTTCCTCTCTGGCTGACCTGCACGGTCACATCCGCGGCGGCTTTCACATTAGCCGAGTTCATCCCCTTTATGATGATAGTCCCCGCGCGGTCCTCACCGGTGTTGGCCTTGACTTTCACAGTGACCGAGCCGTTTCCGTCGCCGGATCCCTTGTCCACGATGATCCAGTCCGCCGAGGGGGCCACGCCCCAAGTCGAGTTGGAGGAGACGTTCAGCAATTTGGCCGAAGCGTCCTCCGGCTCAAAAGACAGGCTCGTTGGAGAGA
>DGGQ01000130.1 GCA_002392275.1 Treponema sp. UBA3870 | reverse complement strand
CAAGTTTTTTTGCAAAAAAATATCCCACCGCGGACCAATTTTTTTTCTCGCCGCTATTCCACATCCGCCAGGCACATTTTTTTTCGTCCTCAAAAAATTTTTCATCCATCCATGCCTTTTTGTTTGCGGCGAAAAATCTCACGTTGGGATCCTCGTCCATTTCCAGTTCGGCGGGACCCTCCGTGCAGTTTTGCAGCTCGAATTCCATGTTCGACTGTCCACCCGCAAGCCAGACTTCGCCAACCGCCACATTGGAAAAACGTTTGACAACATTTTTGCAGGAAATCTCCAGAACAAGATTCTCCATCGCGGGCATTGGTTTTAGATGGACGGACCACTTTCCGTCAATCGACAGCCCTCTGTTTTCATCAAAAGTCCTTCCGCCGTCCAGAATTTTTACGGAAACACATTCGCCGTCATCGGCAAAGCCAAAAATACATATATCCTTGTCCCTCTGCAGGACGCAGCTGTCGGAAAAAACTGATGCCACGGAAAAATCAGCCATGTTGCCTCCATTTTTGTTGTTGATTTGATGTCGCATTTTCAAAGTTATATCGAAAAACTGAAATTTTCGAGCTTCCCTTAATCTATATCCGCACGCAAGATTTGTGAACTTGTTTTTTTGCATAAATGGACCCTCAAAAATTCACTTTTTCATTTGTGGCTCGCTTTGAATCAAGGTGTTGTGTCTGTTGATTTTTTTTTAAGAACTTTATAGGCTATAAATGGAAGAATTAAGACACAGATTTGGAGACCAGCTTAATGAGAAAAAATTTTTTTATGGGAATCGCCGCATCGCTTTTCATTTTTGCGGGATGCGAGACAACTGAGATTGTTGAGGATGAACCTGAGCTAGAGCTTGAGCCGGAGGTATTTGTTCCAATAGACAATCCGGAGCCTGTTGGTCTGGTCGAGGTGCTTGATGGATTTGAGGAGGGGCTTTACTGGCTTTCCGCATCCGGTCTGGACGGTGATTTTGGGGACGATATCAGCATGGATGCGGACACAACCGACCGCTGGTCAAGTGAGGGCGACTATTCATGCGTTCTTGTCTTTGCCCCGGGCATGGACAAAAAATCTGTGGCGACATTTGGATGCTCTTCCCTGTTTTTCAATGACTTCACTGGCTACGTGGACATATATCTGGACATATACAACCCGGCGGAGGAGGGGCTTGGTTTTGCGCTTGCCATTAGCGACACTGGAGGACTGTGGTGCGAGTCGCAGGCAGTAAAGCTTGGTCCCGGAATGAACAGGAATGTGAGAATCAGTCTGTCCGAGATGGAAATCCCCGATGCTTCGGCGGTGCGTCAACTTTATCTGCGACTGTTTCCAAAATCCACCGGGGATGAGCAAAGTCGGATTGAGAAAATTTTTGTGGACAATATCCGCATAGTCAAGTAGATTTGGGAAACTCTGCCCGTCAGAATCAATCAGGGCTTCCTAAAAAAACTAGTCATCATCTTCCTTGTACGGGGAAAGTATAATAACGTGGCTCTCCATTGGATAGCTCTGGTCCGGTGTCAGGATGTAAGGCTCCAGAAGAATGTCGTCCTTGTTTTTGTCGGGCTTTGTCATCAGGTAGTTTTTCTGGAAAATCGGCGTCTCCGTTGATGAGCGGAACTGTATGTAGCATTTTCCGTTCTGGTCCAATGCAGCGTAGGAACCTGAGTCGCTGTGCGCGTCGCTTTCCGCTGTGTATTTTCCATTTTCAAATGTCAGGGCAATTCCGTCCGCAGTGGTCCATCTTGTGCTTTCAAGTTTCTCAATGAAAGAAACGTACTTGTATTCTGGATTTTCCCCGGCCTTGAGATATGAAGTGGCGTCGGTCATCTTTTTGTACTCGCCATTCCATGCTGCACCCTCCGACACAATGAACAGGTAGTCTACAATCTTCAGCTTGAACTGGTCGGATGCGCTGAATGCAATGTCAATCTGCCTCTGGAAGTTGGTGATTTCGTCATTCTTTGCCGTTATGTAGATTCCGCTGTTCCTTGGTGTGCTGCGTACAAATTCATAAAGCTCGTACTGTCCGTCCTCCAGAAACAGGAACTGCTTAAGATTTTTGTCCACGTAGATATAGTGCATGCCCTTGGAGGAGCCTGCCTTTGCGCTGGAGCCGTCGATTTTGTACCAGAGTCCGTCCAGCATCGAGAAATAGTAGTCCGTCGTGTTTGTCTGGTGTCCGCCCCTTGAAGTGCCGTTGGATGTCGCTGCACGGTTCTGGCTGGTGAGTTTGTACTTTTGTGTCTCCGCATCCCAGTCGTATTTTGATTCAACATCGTCGCCTGTCTCCGAGTCGGTGGAGTATGCCAAGATTGAGTAGCTCGGGTCGTTTGCGGCCGCCATGATGTATGAGTCGGAGCGTTCCACCTGATCTATGAATATGTCGTTGTCGCCCTCAAGATTCGCAATCTGTGTGACGGCTACCTCGGTTTCGTTCCTTGTGATGAAGAAGGCCTGGAGAACGGATTTCCCGGTGTCGATAACACCCTGGTAGACAAGTGCGTTCCTGTGGTCCCCGGTTAAATCCAGACCCGTGTACGTGAATGTGGAAATCTGCCGGATTGGTGTGGAGATTGATGCAACGCGCTCGTACTCACCCTTCTGCGGACTGAAAAGACCCACAATCAGCGTGATGAACGGATTCCCCGAGACCCTTATCGCGTTCACCTGGTCGTCCTGTCCGTCGCCGTCAAAGTCCATGTCAACAGTGGAAAGAAGTGTCTCGTCCATGTTGAGCGGAACCTTTGAGACGTTTTGGGGGGTGAGCAGGTCATTCTCGTCATCGTCGGAGTCGCTGCGCCCAACCTGCGGAATAACAACACGGGATGCAGTTATTTTTTCTTCCGGTGCCTGGTAGTATTTCTGTCTGAGAAATATCAACGCTATTACCGCTATGGCCACAACGAACAACGCCAGAACTACTTTTTTGTGCATGGCTCTACCTTGAATATTTTTCGAGCACTGGTTTCAGTATCTCCAGCCCCTGCTCGATTTCCTTTTTGCTGATGTTGAGCGGAGGAACAAGGCGAAGAGTGTTTGTGCCCGCAGTGCTGAACAGAAGTCCCCTTTCAAGGCATGTCTTCTCAATCGCAACGGGGTCTTTTTCCACCTGTATTCCAATCATAAGACCAAGGCCCCTTACGTCCTGGACAATGGGAATGTTCCAGCTTTTGACTGTTGACCGTATGTACTCGCCCTTTTCCGTAACCCTTGCAAGGAAGTCCGGGCTTTTGAGTGTCTTCAGGACAACCCTCGCCGCCGCGCATGCCAATGGATTTCCGCCGAAAGTTGACTGGTGGTCGCCTGCCTTGAAAACTCCGCTGGCCTTGCTCCTGAAAAGGATTGCACCCATCGGGACTCCACCGGCAATACCCTTGGCAAGTGTCACCACATCCGGGTTGAACTGTAGCTGCTCGCTGGCAAGAAGACTTCCCGTCCTTCCCATTCCGGTCTGGACCTCGTCCGCTATGACTATTGCTCCGGCCCTTCTTGCCTCGTTTGCCGCCGCCTGCACCCATTTCGGGTCAAGAAGATTTACTCCTCCCTCGCCCTGAACGCACTCCACCATGAAAGCCGCTGTCGTCGAATCAAATGCCGTCCTGATAGCGTCCCAGTTGTTCGCCTCTATGGTCTTGAATCCGTCCAGGTATGGGGCAAAATCATCCGGGTGGAATTTGTCCTGTCCTGTCGCGGTGAGGGTCGCAAGTGTCCTTCCGTGGAAAGAGTTCTTGAGCGTGACGATGGTCTTCCTTTTTGCGCCGCCGTTCAGAAATCCGTATTTCCTGGCCAGCTTGATTGCAGCCTCGTTCGCCTCGCATCCGCTGTTTCCAAAATACACTCCGTCAAATCCTGTCGCGTTCAAAAGCTCCTGGGCATACTCGTTCCCTGTGTCGCTTGTAAAATAGTTGCAGACATGGATTTCCTTCGCTGCCTGCCTGGAGATTGCCTTGACAAGCGGCTTGTAGTTGTGTCCCAGACAGTTGACCGCGATACCAGCCAAAAAGTCTATATATTTTTTTCCATTGACATCCGTAAGTGTGGCTCCCTTTCCGCTTTTAAAGGTCACGTCGAAGGAACCGTAATTGTTTACTATTATATTGCTTCCCATAAGATTCTCCAAATTTTGTGCGCAGGAAAAATCCCGCTAGTAAATCATTGTTCCGATACCCCTGTCGCTGAACATTTCAATCAGCAGCGAGTGGGGAACCCTTCCGTCGATTATGTGTGTGCGTGGAACTCCTCCCTGTCTTGCCATCATGCAACATTCAATTTTCGGAATCATTCCACCGGCTATAGTCCCGTCCTCAATATACTTGTCTATGTCGGACATGCGGATTCTCTGAATCAGTGACTTGGGGTCGTTGACATCCTTCAGAACGCCCGGAACATTTGTCAGCTGAACAAATTTTTCCGCCCCGAGTGCCACGGCTATTTTTGCCGCCGCAGTGTCCGCGTTGATGTTGTAACGGTTCATGTCGCCAGTCTCGCCCATTGCCACGGTTGAAACCACCGGGATAAAATTCTGGTCAAGGAGTTTCTGCACAATCTCCGGGTTTACCGATGTCACCTCGCCGACCAGCCCAAGGTCAGCTCCATCCTTGTCGATTTTTTTTGCGCGAATCAGACCGGAATCAACACCGCTGAGACCGACAGCCCTTCCGCCTTTCTGAATCAGAAGACCAACTATGTCCTTGTTGAGTTTCCCAGTCAGGACCATGGTGACAATCTCCATTGTCTCGTTGTCCGTATATCTGAGTCCGTTGACAAACTTGCTTTCCTTTCCGACCCGCTCAAGCATGTGGTTGATTTCTGGACCTCCACCATGCACAAGGACAACCTTGATTCCTATTGTGCTAAGAAGAACGATGTCCTCCATCACGCAGGCCTTTAGCTCCTCGTTCAGCATTGCGTTTCCGCCGTACTTTACCACTACGACCTTTCCGACCCAGTGCCTGAAATAGGGGAGCGCCTGAACAAGAACGCTGGACCATTTTGCATTGTCGAGCCTTGGATCAACTCCCGTCGAATCCATGTTTTCAATATCCTCTTCCATAATACAATCCCCTTATGTCCTGTAGTCGCCGTTGATTTTTACGTAGTCGTATGTAAGGTCGCAGCCCCATGCCGTTCCCTCCGCGCTACCGTCCCCGCACTGGACCAGAATCTCCACGGCCTCCTCGCTCATGATTTTTTTCGCAAGGTCCTCGTCAAAATTGGTCGGAACTCCGTCCTTGTAGACAAGGATACTGTTTTCGCCATGCACGGAAAACGGTTTTGTCTCGTCGAAATAGCGTCTGGAGCCTTCTTTGCTTGTGAACCAGATGCTCGTCTTTTCCGGGTCGAAGTCGAATCCGGAGTAGCCCATAGCGCACAGGAAGCGTCCGAAGTTTGCGTCGCATCCGAACATTGCTGCCTTTACGAGTGAAGATGAGATTACTGCCTTTGCAAGACCCCTCGCAGTCTTTATGTCCTTCGCGCCCTTTACGTTGCATTCAATCAGCCTGGTCGCACCCTCACCGTCGGCGGCAATTTTCTTCGCCATCACCGTGTTGATTTGGTCCAGAGCCTCGCAGAACGCGTCAAAGTCTTTTCCCTCGCATGTGATTTCCGGGTTTTCCGCCATTCCGTTTGCAAGAATAGTGAGCGTGTCGTTGGTGGATGTGTCCCCGTCAACGGATACGCAGTTGTATGTCTTTTCAATGCTCTTCCTGAGTGCCTTCTCCAGCATACTGCTTGTGATTGCGCAGTCGGTGGTCATAAATGCGAGCATGGTTCCCAGGTTGATGTGAATCATTCCCGAGCCCTTGCACATTGCACCAATGCGGACGGTCTTTCCGCCAATCTCAGTTTCGATGGCGCACTCCTTGAAATGTGTGTCCGTGGTCATTATGGCGACCCTTGCTTCCTCGTGCCCCTTTTTGCTCAGGCCCGATGCAAGCTCGTGGATTTTGGACTCTATCTTTTCAACCGGAAGCTGCTGTCCGATGACTCCTGTGGAGCAGACAACCACGTCGTCCGGGGAAATGCCAAGCTCCTTTGCCGCAAGCTCCGCCATTCTGTGTGCGACCCTCGCTCCCTGTTCCCCTGTGCAGCAGTTTGCGTTCCCGGAATTGGCGATTACGGCCTGTATTTTTCCGTTGGCGATATTCTTTTTTGTAAGCTTGACCGCCTCAGCCTTCACACGGTTCTGAGTGAAAACCCCAGCCGCGTTGCATATTTTTTCCGAATAGACAAGAGCGGTGTCGTTGGTGGTCCGGCTCTCCTTGATTTTACAAAGGATGCCGTTTGCCAGAAAACCTTTTGCCGCTGTAACTCCGCCTTCAATAAATTGCATTTCCGTTAGCTCCCAAAAAAACTTGCGTGTATTTTTTGCCTAGTGGGAACCTATAAAAACTTCAGTTTTTATAGATAACTCTGAAAACGAGATGTTTAAAAACCTGTAATTTCTGGTTTTTAAGCTCGCAGGCAATCTCTAAAAAGTCATTGAAAATGAGTTCTTAGAGATGCACTAATTATAGTAGAAAAATATTTTTTTGGGAACCTCTAATAACAGCAGTTTATGCGCGGCTACATCCTGAAAATCCTTGAGTTGGTGAGGACGCAGTTTCCGTCATCGGTAATCAGCACATCGTTTTCCAGACGGCATCCACCTAGCTTGGGGTCGTAGAGTCCTGGCTCCAGAGTGACTATGTTTCCGCTCTCAAACAGCTTGGTTTCCGGGGACCTTGTGCTTACAAATGGATTTTCGTGGATTTCAAGTCCCGTTCCATGTCCAAGTCCGTGGGGCATGGATTTTCCCTTTTCCGCAAAAATGTTGTCGGCGACCTTCACTGCATCCCTGATTGGCCTTCCGGGTTTGTAGAGCTTGAGACATTCGTCGGCGGCTTTCTGGACCAAATCAAGAATCTCTGTCTGCTCCGCGCTCAGTTTTCCCCTTGCGACGGTTATTGTGCAGTCGCTTGCGTATCCCTCGAAGCATACACCGTAGTCTAGAAGCGAGATTCCGTTCTGTCCCCAGCTTCCGTTTGTGTATCCGGGGAACGCGTGGATTGCGAAACTTCTTTCCGGACCTGCGGCCAATGTGTCAAAGCTGGTCCTCTCGCATCCAAGTTCCCTAAGCCGTCTTTCCGCAAAAAGTGCGACATCTGTTTCCGTGTGGATTTTTCCGTCGGAGAGCATCCTGATGATTTCGTCCGTTATTCCCGATGTGATTGAGCAGGCCTTTCTTGTGCATGCAATCTCATATTCGTCCTTCCTTGCACGCAGATTTTTTGTCGCGCTGTGTATTGAATCCTCCCTGCACTCCACGGTCCAGCCCTTCAGTGTGTCAACAAATTTCTGGTGTCGGATGAACGTGGTTTCCGGCGGAATTGCGACAGTTGGATTTTCGCATGAAAAATTCTTCAGCACATCGGCAACGGCACGTATATTGTCGCGGTCAAATTTTGTTGAAGGAATCACTCTGTCCGCGTGCGCCTTGATTGCTGCAAGGTTTTCGTCCCATGGAACGAGAGTTGAAAATCCGTCCGAAGTTATAATCAGAGCCGCGTCGCTTGGATGTCCTGTAAGGTATCTGATTGCGCAGTCCCTTTTGTCCTCGCTGTCCTCGAACACAACCGCGCCAAGATTTTTTTCCCTCATAATCTCGACAAGCTTTTCACGACGGCCGGCATAAATTTTTTTCAGGTCCGCGCCCGAAATCACCGAGTCAAAATCCTTTCCCGTAAGTTCCGTAATCTTCTGTTCCATTTTTCTGTTCCTTTTCTTCTATATAAATAGATTTTGTTAAGTGATTTTGATAAGACCCTCTCCGAGCATTTTTATTTTCTTTTGAATTTCCTTACGTCCGATTTCAGGAGTGGGTCCCTTGTCAATGCCATAAGCCCAAGTCCAATCAACGCGAACATTGCGGCAGTTATTATGACGGGAAGTCCCTGCGAAATCCACCGGCTGTGTCCATCAAAAAGTGCCAGAATCTTTCCGCGCAGAAGAAGGACCGGGACCGAGGCCACAACGGAGAACACAACCATCCTTAGTGAGTAGAGCAGGGTGGATGCCACGGTCTTTCCCACGTCGATGTTCTTGTTTTTGCGCAGGAATATGAAAAGTGCCACAGTGTTGAAGAACGACGAAATTGTCAGTGCTAGAGCGATTCCCGGACCGCCCATCGGTTTTACGAGTATGAATGCCAGTGCCATGTTCAGCGCGAAGTTAATCAGTCCGGCTATGGTGGGGCTTATACTGTCCAGCTGAGCATAGAACGACGGGGTAATCACCCGGTTGACCGCAATGAAGAACAGTCCGATTATGTGGAACCTGAAAACGTTCACCGTCATTTCCGCAGATGATTCGTCGAAGCGTCCGGTAGAGAACACGAGCTTGATCAGGTTTTCGTCCATGCAGAGAGCATAGAATGTGATTGGAATCGAGATGAATGCCATTATCCTTACGGACTGGGTGAGCATTTCGTTGAAGTTGATCCAGTCGTTTTTCTTTGCGAATCCGGTCAGGTCGGGAAGGATGACTGTTCCAATCGTTACGGCGCATATTCCCAAAATGAGTTCCTGCAGTCTGAGCGAGTAGTTGAGGCTTGAGTAGACTCCTGCACCCGTACGTGTCGCCAGGGCCGATGAAACGATGTCGTTCAGCTGGTACGCGGCCATTCCGATTATTGTGGGTCCAATCAGCTTAAGGACTTTTTTTGTTCCCGGATTTGAGAATGTCTTCCGGAGCGATATGAACGTAATCTTCCAGTTGTTTTTCAGGACGAATGGTAGCTGGAACAAAGTCTGCACCAGGCCTCCCGTTATTACGCCGATGGACATTGATCGGGCTGCCATCTGCTGTACCTTTGGGTCATCGATATTGCCGGTGAGAATCAGTTTCCAGTACGTCCAGGAGCCCAAGTCTTCGGTATTGCCTGTGACAAGCGCCGTGAGAATGGGTGTGAGGATGTAGGTCGCCAGAATCACGATGCCGTTGAAAAGGATTGGAGTGAATCCCGACGGAGAAAAAATCTTCAGACCGTTGAGTATGCCCTGGAAAAGTGCCGCAATGGAAATGATAATCAGGTAGGGGAACATGATTCTTGTGAGGATTATGGCCTCGTTCATTGATTCGGCATCCGCTTCTTTATAGAAGATTCTTAGAATCAGCGGGGCGAATATTATTCCGACGGTGACGAAGCAGACTGTGAGGAAGCTGACAAGGGTGAATGTCGCGCTCACGAATTCCTGCGTCGTCTTTTTTCCCTCCGGACTGTCGCAGTCTTCCAGATATCCCTTGAACGTGGGGATGAAGGCCACTGATATTGAGTTCTCGGCGAAGAGTCTTCTGAAAAGGTTCGGAATCATAAAAGCAACGCCGAATGCGTCCGAGTATGAGCTTGTTCCCATGAAGTGGGCCTTGGTCATTTCCCGGACAAGCCCCAGTATTCTTGAAAAAAGTGTCAGCACGGAAAGGAACAGCCCTTTTTTGACAAGGGATGACCTGCCTCCGCCGGACTTTGCTTCGATTTTTTTTTCATTGGTTTCGTTTGTTTCCATACAGGAAGAATAAAATAGTTGTAAAATTAAATCAATCGGTGTATTATAATAGGAAATAAAACTTAGTTAAATTAAGGTAAACAAGTCAACTGTTTTTCCTAAAAAAGTTTTCATCGGGGGTTTGAGATGGGTTCCTCTAATAAAATTTCAAAAGGAGTGAGGTTCCAGAAAGTAGGGAATACATCAATAGTTCCAATATCCGCAAAAATTCTTGTGGTCTTTATAGTTCTGATTCTGCTCTCATGTCTCAGCACCAACTTCATCACGCTTGTTTTTACCCAGAGGCAGACAATATCGCTGACCAACGAGCTTCTGGTCTACCATCTTTCCGATTTGTACACCAACGCGACGAACCAGTACCAGATAAGTCTTTATTCACAGAAACGCAACGAGTCCCTGGAAAGTATAGAGGAGGCCGCGAGAAGGGATTTTTCCAAGCCGCACTCCATAGCCATGGGGGTCACGTCCACCGGGAACATTGTCTTCAGCGCAAGGCAGGACACAAGCCACAGCTGGTACAGTTTTTCCGACCAGAACGCTCTTGCAAAAATGAACGAGGCCTATGAGTCCGCGCAGAAATCCGGGACACCGGAAAGGGTCGAAGGCTCCGTGACATTCTTTTCTCCCAACGGAGAGGAGTACATGGGTGTTTTCAAGTACCACAGCGACTGGAAATGCTTTTTGATTCGAGGGGAGCTTACATCCGACACCAACCGTGAGATGTACGGAATCTTTCTGAAGATTTCAATAATCATTCTTGTCATGACAGCCTTTTTCATGGTGGTGGGAATCTCCGTGCTGAACGTTCTTTTCAGCAATGTGAGAAAATTTACAAAGGACGTTTACGACCTCCACCGTTCGCAGCAGCTGGACACGATGTCTTCCGGCGAACTTAAGGCACCGATCGACATAAGCGACGCACCTAACGATGACATCACGTATCTTGCGGCGAACTTCAACAACCTCTATCTTAACACCGCGACGCTTAGAAACATCTTCCAGAAATTTGTGTCCAAGCACGTGGTTGACATGGCGTACAACGAAAAGCGGGTTGAGCTCAAGGGCGAGCAGAGGCAGCTGACAATCCTTTTCACCGACATCAAGAATTTTACGAACAGGACGGAGGTTCTTGGAAACGAGATAATCCGCCTCCTCAACATACACTACAACTCGATAATCGGGATAATTCAGCCGGACGAAAGCGGGGACCACCGATCCAAGGCGTTCATAGGCTCGCTGATTGGGGATGCGGTTCTGGGTGTGTTTGGAATCGACGGCACAAAGGAGAATGTCAATCCACAGAAATCGGTTGACGCGGTTTCGTGCGCATGGAAGATGACCCAGCAGACAAAGAAGTTCCGCGAAAAGATGATTGCGCGAAAAAAGGAGCTGGTGGACCAGGGCAGGTTCAACGACCAGACGCAGAGGGTTTTCGAGGCCGTGATGATAGACATCGGTGTTGGAATCGACGGGGGCGAGGTCTTCTACGGAAACATCGGGTCGAACAAGTACATGGCGAACACAGTCATTGGAGACAACGTTAACTCAGCGTCTAGAATCGAGGGGCTTACGAGAATTTACAAACTTCCGGTCCTTTGCAGCGAGTACGTGAAAAGCGAGGTCCTGAAGGTTCCCGAGGGTGCAAGAAGATACAGGTTCTTTGAAATCGACACTGTGCAGGTGAAGGGAAAGCAGGAGGGCAAAAAGATTTTCTTCCCGATGGATTTGGAGCAGGAGGACGCGGACTTTGCGGAATACTACACGCTTGAAAAATTTGAGGAATTTGAGGAGGGTCTAAGGGCCTACTATTCTGGTGACTGGAAGACTGCCCGAAGCCGTTTCAAGAAGAGCGACATGGATGTTGGCAAGGTTTTCCTTGACCGCATGGGTCTGAAGAACGCACCTGCTGATTGGAGTGGAATATGGACAATGTCAACGAAATAGAAAAAAATGTGCCGGCGGATTCTGGCAGCCATTCTTCTGATATTTTTTCCGACAGGATTGGTTCGTCCGGACGGGTGGCCAAGGTAAAAAGTAGCATACAGGATTTTCTGGAGCAGGAGTCGCGGAATCTTCCAACCGAAGCGTCCGGGGTGAAATATGATTTGGCGGAGGAGTATGCGGCAACAAAATCAAACGGGATGAAAAATCTGTTCCCGGTTTTGCTGTGGATGCTTGCGGCGTTCCTCTTTGTCGGAATCATGGCGGTAACGATTGTCTCCATTGTGAACCGGCAGAACAGAAAGATTGAGGTGGAGGTCGAAAGTTTTGACAATCTGAACCTCAGCAACCTTCTTGATTTGGTGAGCGGAACACAGTCCCAGATCAACGAGGAGTCGTCGAACAAGGCGAATCTGGAGGCACAAAGGCAGTCTCTAATCGAGCAGGCCGAGTCCGCCAGAAAATCGTCCCTTGCGACTCTGGATTCCATGAACCTGAAGGACGCATCCGAGCGAAGAAAGAGGGAAAGCGAAATACAGTCCGAATATGAGGAGGCCATTGCTTCCGTCGCGGAAATAGATGCGAAGATTGCGGAGTCGGAGCAGAAAATCAGTCTCTACCAGCAGCAGCTCGCGCAGTACGACACAACAACGGTCCAGCAGGCAAGGGAACATCAGGCGGAGATGGACAGTGAAAAACAGCTCCACCAGCTTGAAAAACAGAAGATGACCCAGGAGTTCGAGGGAAAAATCTCCGACCTTCAGGAAAATCTGGAGAAGCAGCAGCAGGAGGCCATTGAAAAGCAGCAGGAGGTTGTTGACTATGTTATTGGCCAGTACGACCCGACCTTTGCGGATGACGGCGCGGTTCTTTCCGTTGTGAGAAAGGCCACGAGTTCCTACTCAAGATACTATACAGGCACTCAGGAAGTTTTGGATGAGAATGCCTCCGAAGATTTCAAGGCAGCCCTCAGAAAGCAGCAGGGATATTTCAACGAGATTTCCACAATCAGTTCCAGATTTTTGAGGCTTCCGCAGAAAAATGCAATCCCAAGTTTTGCCTCCTCCATGCAGAAGATTGCGAACAGCGCAGGAAATGAGCTTGCGGTGGCTTCCGTCTCGGAGGTTAACAAGCTGCTCGGAAAAAAATACGAGCTTGAGGAAAAAAACAGGACGCTTGAGACCGAAAAATCCAACATGGCCACACAGATTGAGGGTCTGGAGGGCGAAAAGAAGGAGCTCATCAGCAAAAACGATACCCTGGTCGAGGAAAAGACGGCTCTGGAGGGTGCCAACGAGGCTCTTTCAAACGAAAAGAACGGACTTTCCGCCACAAACGAGGAGCTTGCGGGTGCGAACGCTGCATTGACAAGCGCGAAGGAGAGTCTTGAATCGGAAAAGGCGGCCCTCACGCAGGAGGTGGAGTCTCTTACCAAGGTGAAAGACGAGTGGGAGTCACTCAGGACAAAGATGGAATCCGACTGGGCAGCTGAAAAAAAATCCATGGAGGACTCGTGGGCCGCAGAAAAATCCGCGCTGATTGCTGAGCGTGACTCATCCTTGGCGGCCAGTGGCGAAGTGGACAGCCTCAGGGCGGAGAAGGACACACTTTCCTCTGCAAATGCGGAGCTTTCCGCCGAATCTGAAAAACTCAGGACAGAATATGACAGGCTTGTTGCGGAAAAGAAGGCTGTTGACGAACAGAACTCCAGTCTGAGAGCCGAGAACAAAAATCTGGCCGAGGCGAACAAAAGTCTTTCAAGCCAGGGCTCTCAGTATTCGGACTTGATGCAGGCTCTTTGCGTTAGGGATGGAAAAAAGATTCAGGGATTCATTTCGGGCAAGGTAAGCGGAAGCAGGATGGAGATTTATGTCGAAAAATCAACGTACACGGCATACGCATCAAAAATTTCCGGTGGCGCGCTGATACCTGTGGCTGTAGTGCGCGGGGGAAAAACTGTCGCGGTCGGAAAGATTTCGGTGGACAATGGTTCTGTATACGTGGTGAAGGGCAGCGAGGAGGACCAGATTATGGTGGAGTCCATACTGAATCTGGATGGGGCGAACGACTATTCGGCTGTAAATCTTGGTGACGAAATCCAGATTTCAGATCCGCTATGATTTTTTTCACCTCCCCCCTATTTTCTATTGTCGAATATTTTTGTATACTATTGGGCATTCTAAAAACTCATTTACAATGATTTT
>DGGQ01000058.1 GCA_002392275.1 Treponema sp. UBA3870 | reverse complement strand
TTTTTTCCGGCTCCGAGATTTCTTCATCGGGTTCCGAAGTCGCAACTTCACTTTCGTTTGACTCTGGAACAGTATCTTCATCAGATGGAAGCTCCTCATCCTCAACAGGAAGCTCCTCGTCAACAATCTCGTCCTCCGAGGCGCTCTCCATTTTTTCCGGCTCCGAGATTTCTTCGCCGGGTTCCGAAGTCGCTACTTCACTTTCGCTTGGCTCTGGAACAGTATCTTCATCAGCTGGAAGTTCCTCATCTTCAACGGCCTCAATTTCGCTCTGGTCGGACACTTCCTCAAGCTCATCCTCAGGCATGATTGCAGGATTTGACTCATCAGGCTTTTCCCCATCTGTTTTTTCGGGTAAAGTCCCATCAACGTCATCAATCTCTTCAAAATCAGCCGGTTCCAGAACTTCCTCAACAGGCTCCTCATTTTTTCTGTCAACATTCTGGGCTGTCTCTATTTTTTCCGACAGGGATTCAGATGCGGGATTTTTATTTTCAGCATTTCCATTGTACGCAATTTCATTTTGCGAAACCGGATTTGAACCTGACTCGGCCCTTTCAAGTGGTGACGGCTGTTCGACATCGCTCTTGTCTTTTACAAAATCACCATCGCCAATCTGCACGCTGTCAAAGAAATCCGAAAGATTGTTTTTTCCATTTCCACCATTGTATGAAACAAGAATGGCCGCCCCCCTGCAACTTTTATCAAAGGAACCGCTTCTTTTTGAAAGCCTAACGGCGACCGGCATTGAACTGTCCAGACCAAGCCTTGATGCAGCCTCGCCTGAAAGCAGAACAGCATTTTCTATTGAAGAATCAAGCGCGGCAAGATTTAAAACCTCGACCGTAAGTCCGTTCTGAGAATTTGTCATTGAAATTGTGTCGCCCGGTAGATAGCCCTTCACCTTGGCGAACAAACCTTTCGGCAGCTGCCCAGATTCCGCAACGGACATGTATCCGTCAATATAGGCCGATGAAGCGGCAAAAACATTTATGCTCAACAGCAAACAAAGATGCATCAGCAAGACTAATTTCTTTATCATACAATTCTCCACTATGCCGAACTTTTTTAACTAAACCAAAAGTCAAAGCTCGTCATAAATGTCGGCAGCTATTTCGGTGGCGAAACCTATGATACCCTTTTCATTGTTCCTCTGAGCAGAAACCTCTCCGACCTCTTTGGAGCCTTCGGCAATCACTTTGGATGTACTGGTGTCATAGACCTGCCATGAAATAGAATCAATATTTGAAAGGAAGTTTCCTTTTGTGTTTTTTGAAATGCGCACATCGTAGTCAACGGTCAGGACTATGAAATAATTGCAGTAGCCTATCTTCGCGTTAAAAAAAGAGCGTGAGAAAATCCCCATGTCATCCGAACTGTCATCCGTTGTAGCCGTCGGGCAGTTTGTTGTGACAAAACCCTTGTTAAAAAAATAGTCGAAGAGAGTGTTCTCGATTATGTAGGACGAATCCCTAACCTCGTTCTGCGATTTGTCGTGCTGTATAATCTGGAATGAAATCACAGAGGCAGATGCGGACGCTGCAGAAAAAATCAGCACCGCCATAAATGAAATCAGGTTTCTAAGTTTCTTCATCTTTCGCCCCCAAAATTTTGTATAGGCATACAGCCATCTCTAAAACAGAATTTTTTAGAGCTTTGCATAATAAAGCCATGCCCTCCTTTAAATAATCGGCTTCTAGGAAATTCAGTTTAGTTTTTTTGGACCTGTATTTTGGACTGCCCCACGCTCTTACATATAGAACAAATTCTGACGATATAGAAATGATTGCAATTTGCTATTTTATAGATAAAATATGGAAGGGAAATATGGCGACTGTGGATTCAAAGCTCTATATTATCGGGGCAGGATTTGCCGGACAGATGATTGCCGAGGACATAAAGCGAAAAAAAATATTTGGGAAGATTGCGGCCTTCCTTGACGACAGCAATGACCTGATTGGAAAACAGATTGAGGGAATCCCCGTGCTTGGTCCAATCGAAACGGTAGCCCCCATTTTAAATGTGAACGGAATCGACGAGGCCATTATCGCAATTCCATCAGCAACGGTCGAGCGGACAAGGGAAATTTATTCCGCTCTCAAGAAAGCAAATTTTTTCCACATCAAAATCCTTCCCTCAATCAGCCAGGTGATAAACGGAAATGTGCATCTTGTTCAGGCAAGGGAAATAAATCCGCTGGACATTCTTGGACGGACACCAATTGTAATTCCGCTGGAGGAAAGCCTTTCGTATCTCAAAAACAAGCGAGTGCTGATTACGGGCGCTGGCGGCTCAATAGGTTCCGAACTTGCGAGGCAGCTTCTTTCCGGTGGAACTGAGAGAATATATCTTTTTGGACACGGAGAAAATTCTATTGTAAAAATCTACCGCGAACTGAACGTGCTGCAGAACGAGGGTGTCGGAGAAAAAGCGTCCATAGTTCCAATCATAGGCGACATGAGGGACAGGGAATATGTTCGCTACATAATCTCGCACACGAAGACCGATGTTATTTTCCATTGCGCAGCATACAAGCACGTCCCGATGATGGAACAAAATCCTGTTGCCGTGATAGAAAACAATGTGTACGGAACACAGAACCTTCTTGATGCCGCTCTTGAATTTGGTGTTGAGCGTTTCGTTCTGATTTCAACGGACAAGGCCGTGTCGCCTGTTTCGGTTTACGGAGTGAGCAAGATGATTTGCGAAAAACAGATTCTTGCCGCGGCAAAAAAAACAAAAGCCGGACAGTCTTTCATGTTCGTGAGATTCGGAAACGTGCTTGGTTCTCGAGGCTCCCTGCTACCAATTTTCATGGAGCAGATTCAGAACGGCGGTCCTGTCACCGTCACCGACAAAAAAATGGAGCGTTTTTTTATGACGATTCCAGAGGCATGTTCACTTGTGCTGCAGACCGGTGGTGTTGGAGAAAACGGCCAGTCATATCTTCTTGACATGGGGGAGCCGGTAAAAATTATTGACATAGCGGAACAGATTATAAGATTCTCAGGATTCGAGCCGTACAAGGACATGGACATAAAGATAATCGGATGCAGGCCCGGCGAGAGACTTTATGAACCGCTGTGGCTCAAAGAAGAAAATCCGACAAGAACAAAATATAAAAAACTCTTCACGTTGACAAGTGTGAGCCCATGTTTCAATCTGGATGAACTTCTGCAAAAGATGAAGCCAATATGTTTTTTTGATTCAGAAAAAACACAGATGTACAGGAACATGGAAATGCTGATCGAAATTCTTCGTGCAGCCGTTCCGAGTCTGGATGAATTTTACAGTTGTAATGAAAATAAAAAAGGGGATGCGTCAGAATCCTCAAAGGTGGTGTTGTGATGAGCGCGGAAATAAAGGTTCCATTTTTCAAGGCATCAATAGGAAAGGCGGAAGAGGATGCTGTTCTGGATGTTCTTAGGAGTGGATGGCTTACAACAGGAAAACAGGCTGCGGCTTTTGAAAAAGAGTTCGCGGAAAAAATAGGGACAAAGTATGCCCTCGCAGTCAACAGCAACACAAGCGGAATGATTCTTGCTATGGAGGCATGCGGTGTTGAACAAGGCAAAGCAGTGATAACAACTCCCTACACTTTTGTCTCTACGGCAGCAAGCGCAAGACATCTTGGTGCGGATGTTTATTTTGCCGACATAGAAAGCGACTCGTATTCGATAAGTCCAAAGAGCATTGAAAAAATTCTAGAGAGCGAAAAAGGGAAAAATGTTGTAGCGATTGTTCCGGTCCATATTGCGGGAAATGTGTGTGACATGGAATCAATAATGTCGATTGCAAAAAAATACAATGTTAAGGTAATCGAGGATTGCGCGCACTCTTTTCCAAGCAAAACAAAAATGGGATACGCAGGTTCAATTGGAGATGTCGGAGTGTTTTCGTTTTATGCAACAAAAACAATTACAACTGGCGAAGGCGGAATGGTGAGTACAAACGATGAGTCCCTTGCAAAAAGGATGGAAATGATGCGCCTGCATGGTATGGACCGAACAACATGGGACCGTTACACTTCTCCAAAAGCCTCCTGGGTTTACGATATTGTCGCACCAGGTTACAAATCGAATCTACCGGACATACTTGCGGCACTTGGACGCGTACAGCTTTCACGCGCGGATGAGTTTGATGAAAAAAGAAAAAGACATGCCGCAAAATACAACGAGGCTTTTTCAAAATTTGATTTCATAAAACTTCCGCCGGATGGAGAGGGAAACTCGTGGCATCTTTATCTAATGCGTCTTGATTTGACAAAGCTGAAATGCGACAGAGACTGCTTTGCAAAAAAACTACAGGAACGTGGAATTGGAATCAGCGTGCATTTTATTCCAATTTTTTATTTCTCATACTGGAAAAATCTTTATTCGGATTTCACAGAAAAAAATTTCCCAAACGCCGCAAAACAGTACAGCCAGACAATCACTCTTCCGCTTTGGCCAGACATGACGGATGAAATGGTTGAGACAGTCATAAAAACCGTTGCAGAAATTGGAAAGGAATACCATGCATAAAATAAAAGCCGAGCTTGAGCAGGAAAAGGCTCCAAAGAAAAAATCAAGGTTCTCATACCAAAAGGAATTCTACAGCGACTATAGTTTTCCAGGAATGCTTTATGGTGCTATAATCAGAAGTTCATTCTCAGGCTCATTCATTTCAATACAGCAGGACGGTCTTCCTGATGGTTACACTGTAATTACCGCGGACGATATTCCTGGAAAAAAATTTATTGAAAGTCCGGACGGAACAAATTCGGTTCCAATTTTTTGTCAGGAACATATTTCATACCAGGGGGAACCTCTTGGTGTTGTCGTTGGACCAAATGAGGAAAAGGTTCTTGAGCTTTCAAAAAATATTGCTGTCATATACAAGGAAATGAATATTCCCGGCAGCAAGGATTTTAACAAATCAACAAAAATTTCCACAAAAAATCCTGACGAAATAATGGAGATAACAAAGGAGCTCCAAATTTCCGGACTTGATGAATTCAATTTCCAGGAAATAAGTGCTGACAATTTTTCGGTTGTGGCCACAAGAACGGTTCAGTCCGGCCCATGCTTCGGAAGAGTCAAAAAAGGTTCACCCAAAGGAATTGACCAGGCGCTGGATGCGTGTCCGCACATAATTGAAAACAAGTGGACTTACAAAATTGATTCAAACGATTTCCATGAACCATCA
>DGGQ01000088.1 GCA_002392275.1 Treponema sp. UBA3870 | reverse complement strand
CTGGTCGTCCAGATACAGCTGCGGAATGAAGCATGTTATGCCGTTTCCCGTCGGGTCAAGATAGGCGTCGCCCTTTATTATTCCACCGTTCGGCATTTTGAAGTGGTCAAGCCTCAGTTCACCGGACGGCATAAAGTTTTTCAGATTCATCGAACCGCTGAAGCTTGCCGTAACCATGTCGCCGTACACGCTAAGAGACGATGCGCGGATTATGTTGTTGTTTCCAGAAAGATTGAAAACCGCTTTTTCATAAGACCAGAGGAGACCGGCAGGAAGACCGACCGAGCCTTTGGCGTTCCACCTGTACTGCTTTGTCCCCAGATTGAAAACAATACCGCCATCCGCGGAGACCCTCATTCCCTTAAGCTTTGCGACCGTACCTGTGAGGGCAGGCATTTTTAAAAGAGAGAACGGATCCAGATTGTCGGTAGAAAGCTCCGCGCTGATGTCCCCGGATGAAATGTCGTACATCGCGCCTATTGAATATGGCATGCTGTGCTTGGTCGTCTGCACCGCGAAAACATTGTCGCTGTACCTGAGCAAAAATTCGCAGTCGTTTATCGAGTAGTCCGCCTTTCTGTTGAGCCCCAGGTTGACAGTCGCCGAGCTTCCGGAGATTTCCGGGAGAAGTTTTCCGTCGATGCTGAATTTTTCACCGACAGTCTTTCCTCCAAGAAAACCAAGACCGGCCAGAACATCGCCGTCAAGCCTTACACCCATGGCCTTGCCGTCCTGCTGCTTGTTTATATCCATCATGCGGATTTTTGCGGACACGTCGTTGTTCGGGTCCCTGTACTTTATCTTTATGTTTTTCAGCTGAACCGCGAAAGGAATCTTGAAAACACCGTCCCAGACTTTCTGTAGGGTCTCCATAGTGAACGGGGTCTTTTCCTTGTCATCGTCACCGGCGAAGGTACGCACAAGGGTCTCGATTATCGGGGAATATTTTTCCATGTCCCACTCAAGGTCTATGTCGTTCAGTACCAGCTTTGAGAATGCGTTGTCTATGTCCAGCCTCAGAAGTTTTTTTATGTCGAAGGCGAAGGAAATGTCCCTGACCTTGAGAATCTCGTCCCCGCTCTGCTTGTCGTATATCACCACGCCGTTCAGATGCACGCCCGAAAAGATTGACGGAGAAAGCTTTTCATAGGAGAGTCCTAGGCCGGTCTTATCCTCCACCAGAGTGAGAAGTTTGTCCTCAACAAGATGGATGGCGCGGTTCATGGCTCGGTAGATTGGCCCCAGAGTCAAAAAAGCCGCCAAAATCAGCAGGAGAAATATAAATATGCCTATCGAATTTCTAACCCAGCGTTTCATATTCCACCGACTACGGCGACTTGCTCCCCTTTTCTTGAAATTACATCCGCATTGTGCTAATGTATGCCAATGTATATGAAAATCCCTAAAAACTCAAATTCTAGAGATTCACATATCCAATTATCGCATATTTAAAAGGTTTTTTCTATGATACTACAAAATTTTATTGTCCTGGAGGGGATTGATGGTGCGGGAACCTCAACCCAGCTGGACATACTGAAAAACACCGCCGGAACCGAAAAGTTTCTTTTCACTGCGGAGCCAAGCCCTTCACCTGTCGGAAAATTTCTAAGAACCATGCTGAAGGGGGATGTCCCAGTGTCCAACGAAACCGCCGCATACATTTTTGCCGCCGACAGAAACGAACATGTGAACGGAAAGATGCTTGTCGATGGAGACAGACATCTTGTGACGGGAATCTCGGAGGCATGTTCAAAGGGGCACACGGTTGTAAGCGACAGATATTTTTTCTCCAGCCTTGCCTACCAGAGCATACAGTGCAGGCCTGAGGTGCCAAGGATTCTGAACAGTCTTTTCCCCCTGCCCCGGCTCCTTGTATATTTTGACATCAGCCCGGAAAAATCGCTCGAGAGGATTGGAGGAAGGTGCGAAAGGGAGATTTACGAGAACCTGGACTTCCTGAAAAAAACCGTCCGGCAGTACGAAAAGGTTGTCGAGGAATACAGCGACCCGGAAAAGTCACAGGGAATGGAAATCCTCCGCGTGGACGCCACAAAATCAAAAGAGGATGTCGCCAAGTCAATCCACGAAAAAATCAGAAGCCTGGGGATAGAAATCGCATAGGAACGGTCCGGATGCATACAGGCAGTTTTTTCTACAAAAGGAAACGAAATCTGCCGATAAGTCGATTGATATGAAAGTGTGCGCAAAAAAAATTTCCGCCATCATTTTGGCTGGATTTATGACAATATTTTTCTCGTCCCCGGCATTCTCCTATGTAGCGAAGTACAAGGAGGACTACTACAAGCTGTACCACATCCACTACCAGCAGCTCCCGGACGACTGCATTGAAAACATCTACTGGCTGGAAAAAGCCGCTCGGGCAGATTTCTGTAATCCCCAGTTTGCAGACTTTAAGATTGAAAGCGAAAAAGAATGGGAAAAATACCGCTACCTCTTTCAAATGCATATTAATCTTAAGCTGATTGAGCAGCATCTTCGTCTTGGCCGAACTTACGACAAAAAGTGCATCTATTTTTATGATGCCCCCTGGAAAGACGAATATCTTCGCAATATGGAAAAGGCTCTTACCTGTTACAAAGCCGGCCTTTATTACTGGCAGGAAGCAAAAATCTGGCAGGAAAA
>DGGQ01000124.1:11664-44764 GCA_002392275.1 Treponema sp. UBA3870 | reverse complement strand
ATTAAGTCGAAATTCGGGCTAATAGTAACCGTTGTTGTTTAATTTTAAAGAGTTTCTGGGATATATTTTTTCTCTTTCGCCTTCAGAAGCATCTTCATTGGTAAAAATTATTTTATTGCTTTCGATTGTGTATTTCCCCAAATAATAATCATCCGTGTAAAAAGAGACAGGGCCGCTGTCCTGCGCAAAGATTTTGCAAAAAGAAAAAAGCAACGCAATAACAAAACAGATTTTTTTTCATCTTCCCTCCTCTGGATATTCTGATTTTTCCAATTCTGCCAGCACCATGTCCAACGGTGCTCCCATCTGTTGTGCCGCAGTCTCCGCAGGGACATTGTAGTTCCGTATCAGGACAAGGGCATCTTCCACGGATTTTTTATAGATGCCTTGCTCAATGCCACATTCCATTCCTTGTCGGACACCTTCTTCAAACGCAATGTCTTTTTCCTCATCAATCGTCTGCTGCTAAGTCATATAAATCTTCTTCCACTCCATGTTTAGTTTGGGGAAGTTAACTTTTTCCTCGATGGTCTTGGTGAGGTCGTTTTCTGCCTCGTGTCCTGAAAGAAATTTGAAAAAGTTTTTCTCCTCATCGCTTTCCATTTTAGCATAGTCCGACGCATTGAAAAAGACCTTGTACGCTCCCGTCGTTAAGTTTTATTTTGTCGTCGCCACGGCAGATGTTTTCAAAAAGATACACCGGGTGATTTTCACTAAATGGGTCGAAAAGACAAAGGAAAATCACGAAGGACTCCTTCAACTGGTTGTATTTTTCGCCGTGAGAAAGGTTGTCCATGTCTATTACGCTCTGATAATAGCGCGCCCTCTTCGGAAGGTTCTTTTGATTTGTCGTCTGAATTTCAATGTAGAAAATCCTGTTTTCATCTTTTGCGTAGACATCGAAGCGCACTCCTTTTGAGGCGACGGTTTCCTGCATCGCCCATTCGGATTTTGGAGGCGAGAGTTTTTCAATCTTTATGTGAAGAAGAATCTCTAAAAGACGTCGGCAGATTTAGGAAACCGCTGTTTCCTTAGGGATTTTCTTCCATGATTTTACAGAAAAGAAAGTTGTTTGCAAACGTGGGTTCTTCCCACGCTGGGTATTTTTTGATTTCAGGCATTTTTTTACTCCACATATTATAATATGCCGTGAAAATCATGATTGTAAAAAAATTTGAACATTTTTGGGAAATCTTTTTTTTTGTTGTAAAGTTTTTTTAGGCTCGGTTTCAAGATTCAAAGATAAAAAGGGGAAAACAAACGGATTTGTTCGCAGCTAACACTGCTCACGGAATAATTGTGCTTCGGCTACGCTCGTCGCAAGCAAAGCTTGCTCTTCAAGTTTTTACTTGGTCGCACAGCTTCCATTTTCCACTTCGTGGAAAAACGTAAAAACTTGCAACCTATTTTTCTTTAGCTTTGAGTTTTTTATCCTCTATACTTTCATATTTACTTGCATTATAGATTTTTTTTCCGTGCTGTCATCAGGAGTATATGGAGATACAGTCAGAGTAATATATGAGCCTTTTTTCTATTAAGATTGTATTTGCTAAAAAAAAATTATGGATTTAACATCAGAATTATTGTGCTTTACAGTACAAATTGCATTCAGAAATGAATGACTTTATAAAACGGAGGCCTATTATGGTTACGGTTACAGTAGAATCTTCCACAGGAAGAAACATCGAGTTCCAGGACAAAATAAATGGAACTAAAATGACAAGAGCTGAGTTTGTGAAAAAAATCGAGCATGGAGATTATAAAAATTACTATGTTCGAAAAATCAACGGAGTGAAAACTCCATGTAGCAAACCCGATGGAAATCTTAGTAATAATCTAGGATAGAAAGATAAGCAGGTCTCGAAATGAGACCTGCTTCTTCAAAAGAATAAATCTTCTAAACTCTTTACGAATTTTTTCTCATTAGCATCAAACATAATTCATTATGTAAAAATCCAGAGCAAGAGTTGTTGCACCGCATTTCAGGTTGAATCATCACAGAAGCCGTTTAGTTTTTTGGGCAAAAATTATCTCAGTGAAAGAATGAATTTTCCAAGCTGCTCTTTTTGATTTTCTGATAAATTATTCAAAATTTGCTCATAAATATTTTCTGATTTTTTGCTTTCTTGAAAGAAATATTCAGGAGAAACTTTTAGATACTCACAAATATATAAAAACATTTCCAATGAAGGTTTTCTTTTTCCATTTTCGATTAAATTTATATAATTAACATTTTGACCAAGTGCAAGACTCATTTCTCGTGCCGAAATCTCTTTTTTGTTTCTTAAATTTCGTAATTCATCCGAAAAGTTTTTAATTTTTGTAATTACTGAATCTGAGGTAATTTCCATAAGATTGTATTATAAAATCTTTAAGAGGTTGAAATAAAATCATACAGGTTGTAATATTATATTAAAATGCAATCTTTTAGATTGTAGAACTGTAAAATAAACGAAATGAAGGTGTTAAAAATGAAAAAAGCATTAAAACTGTTCAGCATTCTTACGTTTGTTGGTCTTATGTCCTGCATAATGTCATGCAATTTCACTCATAGGGTTGACTTAAAAACCGGTATAGAAATTAACAATATCTTCCGCAAGTCACTAAATGCTTCTGATGCGACTTCGTTCAAAGCTTCTGTCCAAGCTCCTGCTTACCCTGAATATTATCTTGATGAAGCAGGAACAGTCCCCGTATGGTATGACAGTACCTCAAAAACAATTTTCTATTACTCTAAAGGAAAAACTAAACTTGTATTAAATCCAGATTCTTCCGCAATGTTTTTCCAATGCATAAACCTTACCAATATTGATGTAAGCTGCTTTGACACTTCAAAAGTTACAAATATGAGTTATATGTTCGGTGGCTGTTGGACGCTTTCCGAACTCGATTTAAGCAATTTTAATACTTCTAATGTCACTGATATGAAAGGTATGTTCCTAAGCTGCCATTGTCTTTTAAAACTTAATGTAAATAGTTTTGACACTTCAAATGTTACTGACATGTCTCAGATGTTTGCAGGCTGCTATAGCATTACCGAGCTTAATCTAAGCAATTTTAATACTTCGAATGTTACTGATATGAAAAAGATGTTTGAAGAATGCGGACTTGACAAGCTTGATTTAAGCAAATTTGATACTTCAAAAGTTACTAATATGAATCATATGTTCTACGAGTGCATAAATCTTACTAAGCTTGATGTAAGCAACTTTGACACTTTAAATGTTACTAATATGGATGAGATGTTCTTTGATTGTGTTCTCCTTTCCGAACTTGATTTAAGTAACTTTATTACTTCAAATGTTACTAGCATGAAATATATGTTTTGGAACTGCAAATCTCTTACAAAACTTGACATAAACAATTTTGACACTTCAAATGTCACTAATATGGCTAATATGTTTAGTGACTGCGAAAATCTTGCTAAACTTAATGTAGGAAGCTTTATTACTTCAAGAGTAACTAGTATGGAATCTATGTTCAACGACTGCAGAAAACTTACAAAACTTGACGTAAGTAATTTTGACACATCACAAGTTACTGATATGAGCGGTATGTTCAGTGGGTGTTCAGGGCTTACGGAACTCGATGTAACTAATTTTGATACGTCACGAGTTACTGACATGGGCATTATGTTCTGCGGTTGTGACAAACTTACAAAACTTGACGTAACTAATTTCGACACATCACGAGTTACTGATATGGGCAGCATGTTCTCTTTATGCTCAGGACTTAGTGAAATTGATATAAGCAATTTCGACACGTCGCGAGTTACTGACATGAAGACAATGTTTTGGTACAACTCAAAACTTACCACAATTTATGCATCCGATAATACAAATTGGAACAATAAATCTGTAAATAAAAAAGGGGGCGACATGATGTTCTTATACTGCGAAAAACTCAATGAAGGTAAACCCAATGCCTACAGCAAATCGAACAAAAATGACATAACCTTTGCTCATACCGGAACAATAAACGGCATAAAAGGGTACTTTACTGTAAAAGAATAACAGTTACTTACAGTTAAAAGGGAAGGCATTCACACAGAGTCTTTTCACACTGTGGCATGCAATCCCTTTTAACTGAAGTTTACAAAAATCTGACAGTAATTGTCTGAAATTTAGCTATCACCGAATTCTTTAACAAGTTCGCGTAAGATAGTTTTCGCAAGAGGAGCATTATTATATAATGACTTTTGCGTTTTCTTCGAATGAAACTTATAATGCACATTTATAAGCTCGTTGTATTCTGTGTAATAACCAGAATACTGTTTTCCATCAATCTCAATGTTGATGGATTCAAAAAAATTCTTTTTTTCCATAAAGAACCTCCCTGTATAAATTTAGAATTTTATTCACTTATTGAATGAAATTCTAATTTTGGTTTTATTACATAAAATTTTTTTTAGCAAACGTCATGTTTTAAATTTTTAGAATCCATAAGTACCAATTCAACATAAACGCTTAGAAATGATTGGCTAAAAATAAAGAGGGGATAAAAATGGGTATTGGATTTACTATCGAGCCTCTGGACACCTATATCGACCAGATGGAATCTTCTTAACTCACTTCACCAGCTGCTCAATCCGGCACTCGTGGGTCTCGGTTTTTTCGTCATAGTTCACGCCGACAAAAAGGAGGTTTCCCGTGTAATGCTCCAGGGATGCAAAATATTTTTTCTCGCGGATTTGGTTTATTGCGGATTCGGTGGAATCATTTCGCTTGAGTTCAATTATCATCGCGGGAATATCCGGTACAAATGGAATGAATACAACATCAGCAAACCCTTTCCCGGCGGTCATCTCTTTTATAATCGTATATTTGTTCAGTGCGTAGATATATGAAAGATAGATTGCCGACTGCAAGGCATCCTCGTTGTTGTAGCTCCTGTTGCTAGTTACGTTGATGTGGCTTTCGTCAAGTGATTTTGCGACGGCATCGGAATTAAGGCGCAGGGTTTCTGCAAGAAGCTCCTTTGACGACTGGATTATCTTGTTGGTCACGGCATAATCTTCATTCGCCTCGATTGCGTTGAACCATTCCTGACGCACTTCTTTGTTCGGTATGCGGCAAGTTTTGTCCTCACGGTTGTACGCAAGATAGCCCAGATGAATCAGATATGTGAACGCATCGCCCCTTGTTGAAAAATCGGTCATGGTGTTCATGTATCTGGTCACGTTAACGTCAACGCTTTCCCCCGCGAGCATACGGATAATGTCATCCTTCATTCCGGCGAAGTTCTGCTGTATTCTGTCCGCAATCACGGCATAAGTTGAAGTCTTGCTCCAGTAATTTGCAAAGTTGCCTTCTTCAATTGAAAGGACAAGGGACTCCGGGTTGTAGATTTCAAAACCGTGCTGACTGTAACCGTCATACCAGCGTTTTGTCTCATCATAATCAGTGCCGTATTTTTTGCATAGTACACGAACTTCATCTCCTGTAAAACCGATGAACTCCGCAAGTTTCCATGCATCAAGAATCGTGTATTCGCGGAAGTTGTTCAGCTTGGACTGAATGCGGTCTCGGATTACCGGAAGGATTCCTGTAATATAAGCAAGTGAAATGGCAGGCCGGAGTGTGTCGCTCTTGAAAAGTCCGTTCAAAAAATCAAGATACTGGGTGAAAAGATTCTGGCTCACATTTTCCCGCACAAGCACGTCGTACTCGTCCATGATGATTACAAAATGCTCTCCCTTTTCGGCATAGGTTTTTAAAATGCAGTTTTCCACGGATTCCTTTTCTCCAAAACTGATGTCGGGAAACTGTTTTGCAAATTCAGCGACAATCTTATCCTGAAGATTGTTCAAAAAATTTTCCCTGTCCCTCTCGTTGCGGTACTCACTGTTGACATCAATCTGGATTACGTTCAACTTGTTCAGATTGCTTTCAAAACTCGGGTCGGAACTGATTTTGTATGGAGCAAAAAGAGAGCGTGAATCACATCCCTTGGAAAAATATGCAGAAAGCATGTTCCATGCGATGGTCTTTCCAAATCTGCGCGGCCGGGAAATACAGAGATAGGTGTTGTCGGTTTCCATGAAGCGGTTGATTACGCTGATCATCATGGTTTTGTCCACGTAGATTTCGCGCTTTGTTATCCTCTCAAAATTCTCGTTGTTCGGATTCAAATAGATTCCCATCTGCCGCTCCTTTTCTTCCATAAATCAATATACCATAGATGGGAAACAAAAAAAAGTATGCTGCCAATCATCTGGAATCGGCGCGACTGTTCAACTTTTATAATGCCCAATTTGGAACTCTGAGTATTCCGGAGAATAGATTTATCCCATGTTCTTTGTCACGGATGACGTAGCAGAACGGATGGTCGGCGGTGAATGTGATTTCTGGATTTAATTCCACGGGGGCACTTTTTGCTCCAAACATGGTAACGGCGGCGGCTTTTGTTTTTTCCTCATCCACAGTAATCTTTACCTGATGGATGGCCATATCGACAAAGAGATTTTCGCTGTCCGTAAAAATTTTTGAAAAATCAGCCAAGTCTGGAGAAAATGCGTCCTTTATACCAAACCCACCAAGTATGGGCGCAAGTTCATATTTTGAAACAAGGTCAAACTTTGGAAGAGCAAGACGGACTGAACAAGGTTTATTGTCGGAATCAAATTTTTGCAGCAAGGAATTTAAATCTGCCCCAGAAAAATCAAATCCATTCTGTTTTGGAAGAAAAATAATCATTGAATAGCGGCTGTCTTTATAATTAAGCTCTATGGCCTGAAAGATTTCATCTTCGTAATAGGAATAATAATCCGACTTGTGCATCATGGAAACTTTTATTTCCTCATCGCTGTCTGTATAAAAATATTCCTTGCGGGTCTCCTTTTTGTCAAATTTTTCCTGCCATTTCTGATTAAAATAAAGCGTGTTCAGAAGAACAAGTTTTGTACCGGCATCCAGATTTCCCAAAAGAAAGTCCTTAATCATTTTGTGGGTTTTATTCGAGACAAAAGAATTGATTTTTCTCCGGACATCTGCTGATTTTGTAAAGTCCGTGGGTTTTATTTCAAACTCGAACTGATTAAGAAAATTTTTGTAATCATCCTGCATCTTAAAGCTATTTTTGTACCAGATTGAATTTGACATGTTCTCTGTTGATGTGAGAATGTACTTTAACTGCTCCTCAAAATCTTGGGATGGAACAATATCCAGAACATCAACGAGCTGTGCAAGCGTGTCGGAACCGGAGCCTTTGGAAAGCGCATACATAAGACTATAAATTGAAATTGCAGAATAATTTACGTTTCCCTCCGTTGCAGACAGGATTTCAAAAAGTTTGTCATCAAAAGAATTGATAGATTTTTGCGCCGCCGAAGTGTCCGCCACATTTATATTTGGTTTTGATGCCCCGCAAGAGACCATCCCAGAAAAAAATACAACGCTTATAAAAAAGATGATTGCCTTTTTCAATATGAACTCCTTACCGATATTCCAGTTTTTCACCACTATACCATTGTTATTTGGAAAAATCCACCAAGAGACCTGGACCTGGCGCTTTTAGTTCCGCAAGGTTTTGACATTTCCTAGACAACCGCCTTAAATTTCAGTAAAATAGAATATATTTTAAATTTAGTCCCCGAATCATGTGGCGACTTAAAATCAAGAGGAAATCATGCCAAAAGTAGAAGTCAACGAAAAACTGTTTTTTAATCTGGTCGGGAAAAAATATAACATGGATGACTTGTTTGAGAAAAAGCTGACCCATGCAAAAGCAGAATTGGATGAAAAGCCGGATATGAGCCTTCCGGAAAACGACCGTGTAATCAAAATCGAGCTGAACGATACAAACCGCCCGGACCTTTGGTCAACAGGTGGTATCGCCCGTTGTCTGCGTGAGTACGAAGGTGCAAAACATTCTGACTACAGTTCATTCCTTTCAACCAAGGGAAATCTGAAGGACTATGGCGACCGCGTGATTGATGTGTCCGCCGATTTGAAAAACATTCGCCCGTATCTTGTGGCATTTGTGATTTCAGGAAAACCGATTGACGAACCAATGCTCAAGGACATAATCCAGACCCAGGAAAAACTCTGCTGGAACTTCGGACGCAAAAGAAAGACAATCTCCATGGGAGTCTACCGTCAGGCGCAGATTAAGTGGCCAGTCCACCAGACAGCAGCGGACCCGGACAACACAAGTTTTGTTCCGCTCCAGATGGACGAAAAAATGACCCTCCGCCAGATTTTGGAAAATCATCCTAAGGGAAAAGAGTACGGATGGATTTTGAAGGATTATAAAAAATACCCTCTCCTTGTTGATGACAACCGTGAAGTTTTGAGCATGGCTCCGATAATCAACTCAGCTCATCTTGGTGCCGTTGAAGTCGGTGATACTGATCTGCTTGTCGAGCTTACCGGCGACGATATGGCGAGCCTTTTGCTGAGTGCGAACATTGTTGCTTGTGATTTCTTTGACTCAGGATACAAAATCCTTCCGGTAAAGGTTCACCACGAGTATGACACAGGTTTTGGTCAGGACATTGTTACTCCGTTCTATTTCCAGGACACGACCAGCGCACGTCTTTCCGCAATCAACAAAAAGCTTGGAGAAAATCTTACCGAGCAGCAGGTTATTGAAGATTTAATCCGCATGGGAAATTCAGTCACATCCGAGAAAAAAGACGGCGACGTGATTTTTACTGTTGCACCTGCCCCTTACCGCAATGATTTCCTCCACGAAGTTGATGTTATAGAAGATGTTATGATTGGTCAGGATTTGGACTACTTCAAGCCCGCCTCCCCGAATGATTTTACAATCGGTCGTCTTCTTCCAATCACAATCTACAGCCGCAAGGTCAAAAATATCATGTCCGGTCTTGGCTATCAGGAGATGATTTTCAACTATCTTGGCTCAAAAAAGACTTATATCGAAAAAATGGGAATTGACGGCTCCAATGTAATTGAGATTGCAAACCCGATGAGCGAAAACTACCAGTTTATCCGTCCGTCGATTATCGCATCTCTTTTTGAAGCTGAGTCCCAGAGCGGAAATGCGGTTTATCCTCACAAGATTTATGAAGTCGGAAAGATTGCATACATCGACCCGACCGAAGAGCAGACCGGAACACGCACAGTCCAGAGCCTTGGATTTTTGTCCGCCTCCAACAACGCAAACTTCAACGATGCCGCAAGCGAAGTCAGCACGCTCCTTTATTATCTTGACCACAAATATGAAGTCAAGGAAACCGATGACCCGCGCTTTATCCCGGGTCGCCAGGCTGGAATCATTGTTGACGGAAAACAGGTCGGAATTTTTGGTGAAATCCACCCGCAGATTCTGGAAAACTGGCAGGTAACGGTTCCGTGTGTCGCAGGGGAAATGGATTTGGAATATCTCATGGAGCATGAACCAAAGTCCCATGATGATTCAGCAAAAACAGCGTCAATCCCGACTCCAGTAAAACAGCCGAACCCGAATCCAACTCCGGCTGCAAAAAAAGATGAAGGACCAAAGCTTGCCGAAAATCAGGTCGAGCATTTCAATAAATATGTTGATTTGCGTGTCGCAAAGATTTTGAGCGTTGAAACAAATCCACAGGGCGACAAACTGTATATCGAGCATCTGGACGACGGAAGCGGAACCGAGAGAATCATCCAGAGCGGACTCAGACCGTATCTCCGTGAAGATGAATTGATTGGGCAGCACATAATCATTGCGGCGAACCTTGCCCCACGTAAAATGAAGGGTGTCGAAAGCCGCGGAATGTTGCTTGCAGCCGACTACACCGAGGACGGAAAAGAAAAGGTTGAGCTTTTGACCGCACCTTGGGCAGCCCCGGGAACACCGGTTGTTTTGGAAGGAGCCGACCCGAATGCTGAAAAGCCAGCCAAAATCGATGCGGACAAGTTCTTCAAGATTGAAATCAAAATCTCCGGAAAAACCGCAAAAGTTGATGGCGTAAATCTTGTGGCCGGCGGAAAAGCAATCACCACACAGAAATCAGATGACTGCTTGGTAGAGTAAGCCCAGATTCAATTGAAACAAAAGGACCGTGTGTTTGTTTTACAAATATGCGGTTCTTATTTTTTTGATGGAGTCTTGCTTTACAAAAGTATTTATGAGATAATTTTTTCAGCCGATGAAAGTTTCAGGAGGCTTTTTATGAATAAATTGCTCCCTTTAATCTTGATATCCTCTCTTTCGCTTTTGGCAACATCCTGTGGTAGTTTTTTCAGCTCATCCATTTTAAAACAGGAAATCGAAGCAAAAATCGAATACGAAAATTCCCCCTCAATGACCATCAGAATCATGTCGGATGACGGCATCACAAGTCCAAGCGGCGATTTAATCCAAAAAGCCACAGACAGGATACCTGTTTCTTTTGTTCCATATACTGGACTACAGTTCATCAAGTGGCAGATAATCAACAGGGAAAATGGAAATGCCTACACGGACAAAGATGCTGCGGAAATCATTGATTTTGAAAATCCGAACCTTACGGACACAAGTTTCAAAATCAAAAGATGGGCAAAGGATTTATTGATAAAACCACTTGTCGCAGAAAAACCGACCGTCCTCACAAACATTCCGTTCTACAAGCCGAGCGGAGATTTTATCAACACGACAATCAAAATCATTTTTGACAGCAATATGGACGATGGAAGCATCTACTACACTGGAGAGGAACTGAAAAGTCTTGGCGTGGGTCTGGACAAAATCCTGCACGACGCTCTTCGGAATCCTGATTCAATAGACTCAATCACCAAGGAAAACAGGGTCTACGGATATATTGGAGACGACGGAGAGAGGCACTTCAAAAACATTTCAATAATCTACAAGCGGACGGGCGAAAATCTTTTGGCACATTTCAAGGCTCCATTTTTCATTGCCCCCGACACTCTGCTTATCCCGGTGGATAAAGAAAATCCACCGATGGACAATTCAACCATAACGGTCTCAATCAAAAACTTCTATTATGTATCAAACGGCTCAAAAATCGTCATGGACACAGAGTTCAAGTGGGGCTATGTGGTCAACTCACACATGGACGAAAAAACACCAGGCGCATCAAATCTTGGTGTAAAAAATTCCGCATCCAGCTCCAGCAATGCATCTCCCAGGTACAATTGGGAAATTGCAAATTCAGAATCCGCGTTAAATCTACCGGAGAAAAAAATTTGGGCAAAAGGCTCCGTAACAGAACCTGCCGAAGAATCAAGAGAAGTAACACTCAAAACCGGTGCATACACGATTGAATTTATCCCAACACGTGCCGGCTCCGGGGTTGAGCAATATTTTAAAATAGAGCTTCTGAATCCAGAGACTCGGGAAGTAAAATACAGCCGGCTTTACTATTACTTGGGTATGCAAAACGTGAAAAAAACTGTCAGCGCCTACGAAGGAAATTTTGAATACTATTACAGCAAAAGCACTTTGGGAGATGACGAGAACAGTTTCCGTGTTTTTGATTTTTCCGACTGCGAACCGGGAACATACATGCTCGCTTTCTGTTTATCCGACTGCGCGAACAATGTTTCAAAGCAATTTATAAAAATTAATATCGGAGGCTGACCATGAAAAAAAGATTTGCCTTTACACTAAAACTTGTTTCCATGCTTTCTGCAATATTCATGCTTCCGTCATGCGAGAACTTTTTCAGCGGAGCAACGGCACGAAAGGATATTGAGGATGCAATAAATTTTGCGAACGCACCGACATTTGATTTGAAAATCTTCAGCGAATCCTCCGAGACAATACCAAGCGGAAATCTTGTCAAAAAGGTTGGAGAAAAATTTTCCACAATCTGCAAGCCATTCAACGACTATGAGTTTATAAAGTGGCAGGTTCTGCATCAGGATTCAAATGGCAAATGGATTCCGTACACCACCGACGAAGCCGATGAAATCATTTCGATTGAAAACCGCTACGAAAGGGAAACCACATTTTCTCTAAAAAAAGAAGTCTCCGGTCTTTTGATTCAGCCATACTGTGTTTCACGCCCGCAGATTCTTTCCACATTCCCCTATTACGAAAAAACAGGAATCCTGCGCGACTCAAGAATCACAATCATGTTCGACAGGGACATTTGCGAAAACTCAATCTATTATGATAGCGAGGAACTTAGGAAAGAACTAAAGTCCGCTGGAATTGTGCCGGAAGATTATGCCGTTGTTTTCCATAAAAAGGACCCGGAACTTTCAGACGCAGAAAAAGTGACCGCCGAAGAACTAAACTCCACAGGCATTTTCGACAAACTCTATATTTTCTATGACGCAGCCGAGCCAGAGTCCATTGATTCAATCACACCGGAAAACAGAGTCTACGGATACATTGCCTGTTTTGATAATGACGATGGAGAAAAAATCTACAAAACCTTCTATAAAAACATACAGGTGACGGACCGGAACAAGCAAAACATGCTGTCACACTACCGCGCACCATATTTCGAACGCGACGACATTCTGGTTGTTCCTGCGGAAAGTGGAACGCTCACACCGGCTGCAAGCTCTCAGATTTTGACCACAATTGGCATGGGGATTTACACAAAGTACACGGAAGATGGATTTGAAAAACCAATAACCCTTGCGGCAAACAAAAAATTCAACTACTATCTCAATTCCCAGACCGACACAACCAATCCGGATGTTGAGTTCACTCTGACCGATTCAAGCGGTACTGCATTAAAACCTTCGCGCTCTATTGATTTTCAACAACTGAGTTATGATTCCATACAAAACTATTCGCATCTTGGCGACAAAAAAATCAAACTCTATATTAAAGCCTCCGATTTGGAAAGCGGTATGCTCGATTATTTCCAAATCAGTTTGAGAAAAATTTCCTCTGAAAAATATGATGCCATAATTAACGCATTGTTTTATAACCAAAAGAAAACCGTGTCCATTGATTTTACCAGCATGATTGAAAGCTCCAAACTCTACGGAACTGAAACCGAGCCGATGACTATTGATTTGGCACGTCTTTTCCCCACAATCATAAATGGACAGGGACTTTATGAACTGGAAATCTCAGTGAAGGACATCAATGGAAATGACTATAACAATTTTACAATCACAGGCATATCAACACTAGAACAGGAAGCCACAAGACTGAAACGCTATGTGATTATCGACAACGAAGGCCCCGCAATTACTGCCCCCACATTGAAAAGCTCCAAACCTGGCGAACTAGAAGTTTCATTCAAACCAACAGCAGATTTCAACTATGCATGGATTTATTACAGACAGACTGGAACTAGCTCATGGACCGGCACAAAATTGATGAAAAGCAGTTCATTCTCCAGTACCGAAATTCAAAAAATTACGCTTAATAAGGGTAAAAAATACGATGTCCAGATAGATTACTACGATATTTATGGGTATCGCACTGTCTCTTCTATAGTCTCCGAATACACAAGACCGGATTATACAAAAATAACATCGCTCACACCGAATTCCACTTCCCCAACCACAAAGCTTGATTTGTGCTGGGAATATCCATCAACTTTCCCGACAAGTGGTAATGGTGCTGGAATAATGATTTTCTATACATCAGACTGCAACAATATTCAGTATGCGACTTATGATGACTGGTGGAATGTTGGACACACATTTAATGGCAGCCAAAGAAAATATGCAAATGTTTTACATTCTGGGAACCTTGTCCCCGGAACATGCTATTATGTCTATGCAGTCTCTTTTGTAGACAGTCGTCCAAACCCCGGCGACATAATATCGGGGAAATCCACCAACACATATTACGATGACAACTATGGCGAATATGATGAAACAAATTCAATTAAATATTGCTACACAAAACCGAATTCTGTAACGAATCTAACTGCAACGGTAAATAGCGGAACAAGCGTAAGTCTCTCATGGACAAAACCAACATCTGGAAATAAAAACGGTTATAATATCTACAAAAAGGACCTCACCAATGGAAGCTCAACCTGGACCCTATGTAGTTACGTTGGTGCAACCACATCAGCATACAATGCAACAGGCCTTACGGCGGGACACAAATATTCATTCTGCGTCAGAAGCTATGTAAAGGATTCTGTGAAAAACGACGGAACAAAAATCGAAAGTACTGATACAACAATAACAGTATGCACAAGGCCGACGGCAACTGTTGGTGCGGCCAATTTCAACTATAGCAAAAGCGGAAATTCCATAAAATTTACATGGACCAGACCAAGTGGAAGCTACACAAATTTCGTTATTTATAAAAGACAAAACGGCAGTTCCGTTTGGGAGCGTATGGGGATTTATGAGAGCACTGCAACATATTCACTTTTGTACGGAGGTTTCGCATCCAATACAACCTGGCAATTTAAAATCGTAACAGCATGTCATCTTTCTGGTGACACTTATATAGAAAACACAGCAGGGTCCTTAACGAACAACATAACTTTCTAACTTAAACACAGAGGTGAAAAATGAAAAAGATATTAAAAGCATTCTCTTTAATTTCGGTCATGCTCCTGTGCTTTTCATGCAACAAAACTCCGCCAACGGAGCCGGGCCTCAATGCTGTTTCTTCGCTAAAAAAAATTGGAGACAGAGCTTATTCCCTTGAATATTTTGGCGACTATCTTCTTGATGCACTTATCAATGCGGATGTAAAAGATGAAACGGCTCTCCGAAAATATCTTGAAAGCGATATCCCAAACTGGAAAACTTATGCTGAAATCAGTTCCAAATTAAAAATTTCCCTTCCCGATGATTTTGCATGTTCCTCGCTTGTTGCTGCAAACAAAGATTCTGCCGGCGGGCAAATTTATGGCCGTAACTTTGACTGGCTTAACGACACTGGAATCCTTCTGCTTCATTCAAAACCCACCAAAGGCTTTGAATCAATTTCTACAACAAGTTCTTTCTGTCTCGAATTTATGCAATACGGTAGAAAATGGGAGCCGGAAAACAATTCCGAAAAAGCCGTAACATTGATGTCAGTTTTTGTACCGATGGATGGACTGAATGAAAAAGGTCTTTATGTTTCAATTCTTGATGCCGGTAATACCGAAAAAACTGCCCAGGCTACAAAAAAGCATGATGTTACAACTACGGTTGCCGTCAGATATTTGCTGGACCATGCCGACAGTGTTGATAAAGCACTTAAGCTGCTGCGGGACATAGACATGCACTCGGTTCTTGGAACTGCCTATCATTTTGCGATTGCCGATAATACAGGAAAATCCGTTGTGGTCGAATGGTATGACGATGAAATGTATGTAACGGAAACTCATGCGGTAACAAATCACTACATTTCCTCTGTGTGTCTGGAAAAAGCAAAAAATCAAAAACCCGGCAATTCAGAAGAGCGTTACAATACTTTAATGCAGATTGGAAGCAGCAAAAATTGGACAATGTCCCAAACAGAAGTTCGCGATGCAATGAAATCTGTTCTTCAGCATGAGCACACCGTTTGGACCACCGTTTATGAACCAAACAAAAGACGCGCCACCTATTATTTCCATGAAGATTACACAAAACCCGTAGTTGTAGAATTCTGATTTTAAATTTCCATAAATGATTAAGGGACCGATTGAAGAGTTTTGAAGCTCTTTTTTCAGTCCCTTTCTTTTAGCGTGCGTTTGATTATCTGGTCCAAACAAGAACAGGACGACCCTGCTTGTCACGTGCCTTTCCACAGGCAATCAAAATCCATTCAACCAATGCCCAGATTGAAGCAGCGGAGAACAGCAGAACCCCGATAATAATAAATGGAATCGAAGTAAAGATTTCCGAGTAGTTGACTGACTTTGAAATTGCAGCAGTATATGTTGCGCTAAATGAAATCTTAAAAATTCCAAACATATAGGCTGCGAATCCACAGATGAACATCAACAGCTGTGCGATTCCACGACCAATCCTTCCAAGATAGAAGTTGTGAACCCCAATCTCACCCAGGAAGATTCCCAGCAACAGTGCGCAGAGTCTACTTTTTGGTGACACATTTTCGGGAAGGGCAACCTGTTTATTCTCAGCTACCGGGGCCGGGGCCGAAACAGTAACTGCAGGAGTCACAGCCTCCCCAATCTTAAAACCACATGCTGGACAAAAGTTTGAATCATCAGCGATTTCTTTTCCACACTTTGGACAATAAGCCATATTTTCCTCCATTTTTTTAGGGCATAAACCCAATATAGTCCAATTTTACTTTGAATTAGACCAAAATTGCAAGGGGGACTATTAAAAACTAAATCTTTTATGATAAAATAGCCGATGGAAAAAAATTAGCCGGACCGCTCTAAGGAGGATAAAACAACGGTCCGGCTATTAAGAATTGTTAATTCTTGCTGCTGACTACAATATAGAACTTTTGAAAAAAAATGTCAATCTATATTGTAATTTTTTAATCTTTTTTTGAAAATTATTGCAAATTTCGCATTTGGTTGCACGGAGTACTATTTATGAACAAAAAAATTGGAATTATCGGCGCAATGGACGTTGAGGTGAATCTATTGAAATCCTGCCTTGAAGCCACAAAAACGACGGAAGCCGGTGGACTGGTCTTTGTCGAGGGACTTTTGAACAAAATTCCAGTCATTATCGTAAAATCCGGCGTGGGAAAAGTCAACGCAGCCCTCTGCACACAAAGACTGATTCTGCAAATGGGAGCGACCCATATCATCAACACGGGAATCGCGGGTGCAATGGCAAAAGGTCTCCGCGTTCTTGATTTTGTGGTCTCCACCGATGCCCTCTATCACGACATGGATGCGACAGGTTTTGGCTACAAGATTTCAGAAATCCCGCAGATGAAAGTCTCCGATTTTCCCGCCGACAAAAAAATGGTCGAAGCCACCGAAAAAGCATTTGCCGAGTTGCCAGAGTCCCAGAACCACAAGCTGATTGCCGGAAGAATTGCTACTGGCGACCAGTTTATAAGCGACCGCGCAATCAAAGAAAAGATTGCCCAAAACTGTTCCCCCGCCTGTGTTGAAATGGAGGGTGCCGCAATCGCCCATGCCGCATATATCAACGGAATTCCGTTTTTAATAATCCGCTGCATGTCCGACATGGCCGATGACACCGGGGAAAACACTTATTCCTTTAACGAAGAGTCCGCAGCAAAATTAAGTGCAGAGCTTGTAAAAAAAGTCGTCACCCGGATTTAATCTCTAAAAATTCAATGAACATCACTAAAAAATTCAGAATTGACGATTTTTTATTGATAGCCTATATTTGAATTATGAAAACCAAGCGGACACGAGCATTTTTTTTAGCCGGCATAGCCCTGATTTTTTCTCTATTTTTTTCGTCCTGTCTGGAAAAAGGCGACATAGAAATCCAGCAGGGTGCGGCGGCATTCCAGCGCAAGGAATTTGAAAAAGCAATCTCTCTTTTCCAAATGGGTCTTTCGGTTGAATGTTCCCTCCCGCCAGAATCGGTCTACGTGATGATTGCCAACTGCTATTCCCAAATGGAAGATTTTGACAATGCGATTGAATGGCGCAAAAAGGCACTCGAACTTTCTGAGGATGCAGAAAATTATCTGAACCTAGGAATGATTTATAGAATCAAACAGGACGACGAGACCGCAGAAAAAATGTTCCGAAAAGCTCTGGACGTGGACCCAGACAACGCCGCCGCTTATGGAAGTCTTGGCGCACTCTGCCTGACCCACGACCGCATTGATGAGGCCATCTATTTTTTGGAGGAAGCGGAAACCGTAAATCCACGAGCCGGAATTGTCCATGCTGATTTGGCAATCTGTTATGCCAGAAAAGGGGATTTTGAAAAAGCCGAAGAGCAGCTTGAACTTGCGGAAGACTACAAGGTTGATAACCTAGCCGCATTCAAAGCGGAAGTTGCAGATTTACAGCAGAGGTGATTTAAAAAAACTTGTAATCTTCCATCTAATTAGTTGAATCCGAAAATTTTCTTTGAAACGCGATACACAATTCTTGAAACAAAGTTCCTAAACGGAGTGGTTATGTGCATGACTCCATAGATTCTTGATTTCAGTTTTTTGTAGGTCTCCAAATCATTTTCCTTTATATACTGCCAGAGTTTGTCCTTTTTTTCGTAAAGTTCCTTGTCTTTGGAAAGAATACACATTATTGAAGAAACCCCTGTGACACCTTCAAGATAGGAATACATATAATCTTTCAGATGAGGATTTTGGTCAGCGGCAGCCTCGTATTTTTTGAATTCCTGCACCATAATATAATTTACACGCAACTGCTGGTCAATTCGTTTTATCATAACCTTTTCATTGACACTCTGATCATCGCGGCCAATAAAATAGTGATAAAAATCAACATCAAGATAAAAAATCTTTTTTGTACTCGGAAACGGAATAAATGCAAAAAGATTATCCACATAAAAACAATGTTCCGGCAATTCAAAATTAATATCTTTAAGCACCTGTGTTCTATAGATGATTGAGTGCATGAGAATATATTTTGCAACCGGGAATTTTTTTGCGCTATCCCATCCAAAAATCTGACCGACAGGAAGAACTTTTCTGAAATTTACAGTCTTCTTATGCTTTGCTCCCTGTTTGTCATAAATAAAATTACTAAGAAGCATATCTATCTGATTTTCATCACCAGAAAAAGAGCGGAGCGTTTCAAGAATTTTCGGATACGCTTTTTCATCAACCCAGTCATCGCTGTCCACAACCTTAAAATAAAGTCCTGTGGAATTTTTCAGACCATAGTTTACAGCACTTCCATGACCACCGTTTGGCTTGTCCACAACTTTTATTATTCCAGGATATTTCGCCTCAAAATTACGAGCAACCTGCAAAGTGTTGTCCTTTGTAGAACCATCGTTTACAATTATTATCTCAACTTCATCCCCACCCGGAAGAAGTGACTCAATACAATGGCTCATATAGCTTTCTGAATTATAGCAAGGAATTGCGATTGATAATAATTTCATTTTTAATTGGCTCCCATTAAATCTTCGGATTATTCAGTGTTTCCTTAAGCGAATGTATTATAGACAAATAATCAAATTATTACAACAAAAAAAGATGTATTGCGTCCTTAAAGGCTATTAAATACTTCTTAAAGTCAATATTTCAAATAAAAAATTTGCAAAAAATGAAAAATGCCTTATACTTATTTTTATGGAAATTATTAAAAATGTTGCTGAATATTATGATGAACTCTACCCCGTCACCAACGAGCAAAAAGTATTTTATGGGGAACTTGCCTCGAAGTATCCGAATCCAGTAAAATTTCTGCGGGTAGGCTGCGGAACGGGGAGTTTTGAACACCAGCTTGCAAAAAACGGTGCGGACGTTACAGGTATTGAGGAATACCCGGAACTGATTCACTCCGCAAATCTCCGGCGTAGAACACAGCTCATGTCAATCCACTACTTCCAGATGTCAGCTCTGGACATGCCCCATTTTTTGGGCAAGGGATTTTACAATATAATTTCCAGCCTTGACAACAGGATTGTCCACATGCACGACGAAACCCTAATCCGCAAGTTCTTTTTTGACAGCAGAAAGATGCTTGGCGAAAATGGGACCCTGGTTGTTTCGCTTTACAATTACAATCTGTTCAACGAAGAAAATCCAAATCTGCCAATCCGCGAGAGCATAAGGACCAAGCTGACTTCAAAAATCTCCCGACGGGATGATGAAACCTGGTTTTTGAATCAGGATGTAGAAACTGGCAATGGAAAAATCATGAGCGTATACAAGGATGAAAAAATCTATCCGCTGACTCCCGAAAAAATTGAGCATTTCGCAAAACTGGCGGGCTATACTAAAATTGATTTTTACTCCAGTTTTGATAAAGCCCCATTCACAGGTGCGGAAGAAAAAATTGTCGCTGTAATCAAATAAACTTTACAAAAAAAGTCGAGCCAACCACCGTCAAAAGCCCCGCAACCGCAATCGAAAGGCTGCTCATGGCTCCCTCGACCTCACCAATCTCCATTGCTTTTGCCGTGCCAAGAACATGGGATGACGTTCCAATGGCAACCCCTCGGGCAACCTCGTTTTTGATGCGGAACAGTTTGCAAAGATGCTCGGCAAAAATGTTTCCAAGGTTTCCTGTGATTACAATAGCCGCCATAGTGATTGCAGGCACACCCTCCAGCTCGGAACTAAGACTCAAACCAATCGCCGTAGTCACACATTTCGGAAGCAGCGAAACATATTCTGTGTGACCAATTTTCAACAAAAGACAGAATCCAAAAACCGAAACCAGATTCGCCAGGACCCCCGCAATAATTCCACCAAGGATTGCCTTCCAGTTGGACTTTAATTTTTCAAACTGCTCGTAAAGAGGAATCGCAAGACAGATTGTCGCCGGAGTCAAAAAGAAATTCAGGACTTTGGTATTCGCCTGATAATCAACCAAATCCATTGGCAAAAAAATTACAGTCGGAATCATTATGGCAATTGAAATAATCATGCCGTTCAGGATTTTGAAGTGGAACTTTTTTTTCAGAAAACATCCAAGCAGATACGAACCGACAGTTATGAAAACACAGAAAAAAACTGATGTTGTAAAAAAATCTTTCATTTCTTTTCCGCCTCTGTTTTGTTTTTACCACGACCGAACAGTTTTGCCAGTCCCTGAACCGTATGTCCAGAAACAAAAAATACAATCAAAAAAGACACAGCCGTAATCAACAAAAACTGCCACCAATATTTTCTCAGAGTTGGTATTGTCTCCAGAATCGCAACGCCCGGTGCAACGAAAAATATCGGCATAATCTCAATGAAAAAATGTCCCACATCTTTTACGGCGGACAATTTTATTAACTTGGTTTTAAGGCAGACGAACAAAATCACCATGCCATAAATCCCGGCAGGGATTGGAAGCGGAATCAAAAAGTTTAAAAGCTCACCGATTACGGAAATCAATAGAATGATACAAAACTGTTTAACAAATTTCATAGAAAGCAGAATAGTTGAGATTAAAAAATTTGGCAATAAGTTATAGTCTTAATTTCAAATTTAAATCAACCGCCGCCGGTCTTAAAATGATAAAAGATGTCAACGTTGATTCTGGTGTCCTAAAATTGAGAAGCCTTGAAACCATGGAAAAAGCCGCCAACGGACAGGCAACCAAGCTGATTATCCCGGCAGATTTTCAGAACATGGCAGGATTGGTTTCTTCCATAAAAGAGACTGTGAAATAAAAAATTCGGGCAGCCCAAAAAGCTCCATCATGCAGAACTCATTGGACAGCCCCATTCTAGCTTTTAACAGAACTAAATCCTGTTATGATTTTACGTAAGAGTGAGTTAACTCACTGATTTTTTCATTTATTTTGCAAATTTGTTGCGGATTCTGATTTCCAGGGAATATTACTATTGTAAGGAGATATTCTTATGGCAATTAGAAACAGAAAGTACAAGGACTCGGTTTTTACCGACCTGTTCGGAAGCGACCGCGACGGAAAGAAAAATTTTCTGGAGCTGTACAATGCACTCTCGGGAAGCGACTACAAACTGGGTGAGGTCAGCCTTGAGCGGAAGATTATAGAACAGTCCCTTTACAAGACCTTCAACAACGACGTGAGCTGGGAGATAGACGGAAAGCTCATAGTGCTGGTGGAGCATCAGTCAACGGTGAACGAAAACATGCCGCTGCGCTGTCTTGAATATGTTACGCGAATCTACGAGGGAATCGTTCCGACCGAGACACGCTATGCACAGAAGGTACGAAAGATTCCGGCCCCCGACTTTTATGTGGTCTATGTCGGAAAAGACAATATCCCCATGGAACACGAGCTTCGACTTTCCGATGCGTTCCACAGAATGACTCCGGCCTCGCTTGAACTTGTTGTCAAGGTCAAGAACTGCACGAATCCCGAACTGTTGCCGATAAGCGGAAACTGTGGTATCCTTAAGGAGTATTGCCGTTTTGTTGAGATTGTCGAGAACACTTACAGCAGGAGCTTCCCCAAAAGCTCGTTCCGACGGGCAATAGAAAAGGCTATGAAAGAAGGAGTCCTTAGGGATTACCTTAGCCGTAAGTCGCGGGAGGTAATAAACATGCTGTGCGCCAAATACGATTACAAAATGGATATCGCGGTAAAACAGAAGGAAGCCTTCGCAGACGGCATGAATGTTGGCATGGAAAAGGGCAAACTTGAGGGCTCCCAGCAGAAAGCGATTGAGGCAGCAAAAAGTTTTATCAAAATGAATATTCTGAGCCCCGAACAAATAGCGCAAGGAACAGGTCTTCCCATTGAAACAGTGCGGGAACTTGCTGATGAAATTGCGGAGAACCTCTAATTAATGCCTCGCTTTTTTTGTTTCCCAAATCTTTACCCGATTGTGTCCGGCTTTCAAATTTTGCAGGGGGCCGGGGATTGATTTTCCGTCATCCCTTTTTTCTTCAATAATATCCTTATCCAGAATTATTGATTTTCCATCAGGTTTATCGAATCTTTGCTGGCTTAGACGAGGGACTTCAAGCGTGTCGCAATCAAAAATATCCAGATGCGCAAAATCAGAGTCAACAAAATCTTCCGGCAAATCGATTTCCAAAAATAAATTTTCATTTTCGGAATCAATTTTCACATGGGGATTTTCTTCGCTTGTAAAATAATTTTTTTCGCGGTCAAAACTTTTTGCGCCGTTAAAATATGCATTGGAATAAATATACGCAGGCTGTTTGACCGGAAAGTACCGCTGGTGGTCGCCATCAACAGATTCAATCCGCTCCATATATTCAGCAAAATCAGCAGGGCATCCGTTGTATACCGCCGTGCCATATCCAAGTTTTCCGTCCTGCTCCTCAGTGTAAAATCTGTCACCCTTTTTCTTTCCGACAAAAATATTACGGAACCATCTGTCATCGTCGCCGTAAATGAAAGCTGTACCCAAAATCTCCGTGGAATGTGGCAGATGGTATGGAGTCGTCCTGTCTATCACCGGGTATTTGTCGATAAAACCGCACCAAAGATTGTGGATGTATGCGTTTCCCTGCGCGCCGTTGTTCAGCCCATAGTCCGAAGTAAAAATATTATTGTCCACAAGGCAGGGACCATGCGAAACCTCAATCATAAGGTCGCGGTTATTTTTGTCGTAAACATTCGCGCTGACCCTTGTTCCCTGAGCCTCCCAGTCCAGCCAAGTGCCAAGGGTACAGTTGTGGATATAATTGTTCCGAATCTCCACGTCGATTGCCGCATGGAGTTTGATTCCCGCAATCTCGTAGCCAAAAAATTCGTAGCGAGTCGCAATATTGAAAATCTCGTTGCCATAAATCTGACTGAAGACGCATCCCAAATGCCCGACAATTCCGTTCTGCCCGCAGTCGTAGATTTTGTTTCCACGCACAATATGCCCGCCGATTCTTTCTTTGCTCCAACCGATGTGTCTTGCACGAAAAACCGCTTCCATCTGATACTGATAGCCGGGCTTCAATTTACCGTTGGAAAAATCATTGTGTCCGGTCGTAATCTCTTTTCCCAGACTGATTCCGCTGCACTTTGCGTCGTGGATTATGTTGTTTTCGATAATCCACCCCTTGCTCCAATGTGTTCCCAAAAGTCCATATTGCATTGCCGTCGGTGGTGCCCATTGACAAGCCGCCTGTGCCATTTCAAATCCGCGGACGGTTATATAATCAACGCCAGTTTTTTCCGGGAAAAAGCAGCATTTACGCACATTGATTTCGCAAAGCTCTTCGTTCGGATTATGGTTCTGGAAATTTGCATAAATTATAGTAGATTTTGATTTGTCATCATGTTCGGAAAACCAGACAAAAAGAGTCGAATCAACATCATCAATATGACGGTCGCGTCCCTGATCCCATGTCGGGATTTTACATTCAGTCTTTGGAGCCGGATTTTTTACTTCATCAAGAGTTGGAACTTCGTAAAAACACTTTCCGTTAAGATACACGTTTCCAAGGTGAAGCGAATATTCTTTTGGCTGCTCCAGCCAGTCACCAGAAAGTTTTTCAACAAAGGGATTGAAATCACCAAAAAAGGAATCGGGAAGAGAAACCTTCCAAACGCCGTCACCAATTTTTTCCCAGGAATCAATTTTTTCCGACCCCTTGATTACAACTTTTTCATTTTCTGCCGCAACATAAACAATCCGCGCAAATTCTTTTCCTGCATTTTTCGGATTGACCCACTCACGGTACTCACCCTCGTGGACAATAACACTGTCACCCGGACGAGCTAAATCAGCGGCATGTTGAATCGTCAAAAATGGAAAATCAATAGAGCCTTTATTTTCATCCGAACCGTTTTTGCTGACGTGGTATTCCATCAATACAAGTCCTGAATCAAGGCAAAAAGAACTTCTCGCGGGAATGGTCTATTTGTTTCCACGGAATAGGCATAGTCGCCACTTGTCCATGTCGCAACATTGAACTCCTCATCCGCATCACCTTTTGCCCAAATCCATATTCCCCCGTAATTCAAAAGCTGCACAACAGAATAGTCCGAACTGTCCTCGCTAACATCAAGATTTCCGAACCCCTTTCTGACAATCAGCTTTTCTTCCTTGTTTTTTGTGTTGACATAATGCACATTGATTTTTATTCCCGTGATTGCGGAAAATTTTTCGGGCTTGTAAACGGCAAATGTTTTTGGAGCGACCAGATTAAATTTTGCAATCTTGCACGCAGCATCCAATGAGGCAGCTTCTTTAAGGTATTCTTTGTCGTCAAAGTTTATTTCCTCAACAGTTGGTTCGACCTTTTTTTCCGCGTCCGTTATTGTTGATTCTGCGACTTCCGTTTTGTCAGCAGATTTTTCTTCCTGACCTGTCTGTGCGGTAGATTCCTCTTCCGTTTTTATTTCCGCCGCATTTGTCTCTGTGGATTTTGTCTCCAAAGCTTTGGTCTCGGCACTAACAGTTTCTGTTTCAGACACCGATTTCTCATCAGCAAGTTTTTCATCAGTTCCAACTGTCGTTTCTGATTTTGTGACACTGGTTTCTGTTTCTAGCAGCTCAGGATTTACAACAACCTGCTCCGTGCTTGCACAACCAACAAAAATGCAGTCCAGCAAAAACACCATCGAAATAAACATTTTTTTCATGCTTCCACGCTCCTTGAAAACCACTTCTATTATATAGAAGATTAAAAAAAAAATGAAGTAGAAAATACTGATTTAATACAATCCCTAAAAATTGATTTTTTTAGAGGTCCCCTTAAGATTTTTATGACCATGCTTCTATCAAAACTCAAATGCCATGATAATCGGAACATGGTCGGAAAGTCGCTCTCGGAAATCTTTTGAGGAAAAAAAATCTTTGCCAAAAATGGTGACAGATTTTACTTTTTCCAGATTTGTAACCGTATTTCCAAGTTTAGCGCGCATGGTTTCTTTCGTCATCACAATTTTCATAGCCTGGTTGTAGACAAAATGGTCAAAATCATTTGCATACTTGAATTTTTCAGCAGATGTGGAAAGAGTTGTCTTTGGACTTGTTTTTCCATCAACAAAATAAAGAAAAAATCCAAGGGACTCAAATTCTTTTCGGCTCGTGTTAAAATCGCCACCAACAGCAATCGGTTCATCAGAAATCTCACCGCCAAACTCGTTCAAAAGCATATCCGAAAGATTTTCCAAGTCAGAATTTCGTTTTTCTATCGCATTTTTTGATTGCAGATGGACGTTCGCAATAACAAAAGACTTCCCGCTCTCCAATTCATTAAACCGAATCACCTGCACAGAATTTTTGTTGAAACGGTAGTCGCAGTCTGGAAAATCGGTAAAACCAAGAACGCTGGCCATGTCCTCGGCTGAAAATCGCTTGGAATCAAAAAAAACGGCATTGTTCTGACTCATGTCTCCACCGGAAAAATCCACGCCATCAATACAAACTCCATCGTGCAAAAGATAGCCCGCAGTCGAAAAAAATTCCCAGCTGTCACCAAATTTTTCGGACAGTTCATTCAAAATGGTCTCTTCTTTAGCTGTCTTGAAATGCAGCTCCACATCACCATAGTATTTTTTCACAAAACCTTTGTTCAGCTCGATCGGAACTTCCTGAAGCAAGACAATGTCAGCAGAGTTTTCATGGACAATCTCCGCAATCTGGGAAAGCCATTCGTCCCTGTGTTCTTTTTTGTACGCACTGTTGTGGGCGATATTGAACGACAGAACCCGAATCTCCGCAGCAAAAACAAAGACCGATGAAAAAATCAAAAAAAACAGACAGGTAAAACGCTTTCTCACAATCAACTCCCAATCAAAGTATACAGTTTAATCAAAAACAAAGAAAGGCAAACAAAAGATACTTTATGAAACGCACAATTTGTTTTCCTAACATTTTTTTCATTGACGATTCTTTATTTTTTTTATACAGTTTAAATTCATGGGAGGCACTTATGAAAAAGACAACAAAAATTGCTTTGCTTGTGGCGGCGACACTTTCTTTGGGATTCGCGTCCTGCTCAAAACAGAAATCCAATCAAAAAGAAGAATTTTTTACACAGCTTGAGTCTATCGTTAAAAAGGCTGAAAACAATAACCTGCAGGAAAAAATTGATGAATTCAAAAAGGAATATGATGATTTCCTAAAAAAATACCCCAAAATAACATCGTCCTCCGATTGGACTGCGGAGGATACAGAAAAAATGGAGGATTTGCAGAAACGTTTTTCTCTTTCAACTGTCCCCATGAGTGACAATTCTTCATATCTGCTTGATGATAGCATGGGTACAGATGATTTGGGACTGGATGACAGTTTGAACTTTGGCACCGACAGCACATTTGGTGGTCTGGACATTAGTGGGCTTCAAGACTTGGGACTTGGGCTAGATTTGAATTCTTCAGCAAACCCAGCCTTCACGCCCGACATAAATTTTGATGCAATCTTGAATGACATTCTTTCAGAGTAGAAAATCCGGTTCAGTCAAACCATTCTGATTTTACACACGCAATTTCTTCTTCAGCGTCCAAAACTGTCTGCCTAAAATGGTCAAAATATTCACCAAGGGTAGCTTTTGCGGACGCTGTGTTTTTAAAAATCAGGCTCCACATTTCATGCGGCTCAGTCAGTAAATCAAAAAGCGCGTCCAGATTTCTTCCATAATATTCAGGAAAATGCAGGGATTGCGCAAGCAGATTGTGAAGTTCATCCCGATTTGTGACAGTCCCCAAATCAATACTTATTTCCATTTACTCTTCCCCATAAAGCAGCTCAAATGATTCGTAGTGGTCGGCGGTATAATAGATTAGACCATCGTTTGAAAAAACAATGCGCTTTGCTCCACGCGATTTTTTATTCAGTGTGTCGATATCACATTCAGTATAGCTTCGCCCGGATTTTTTTGGCAGCAAACCTTCTCGATTGTAAAATCTGTCACCACCAATAACCAAGCCATCTGACTGATTATAGGGGTTGGAATCTGTACCCAATTTTTCCCATTCCGATTTTTTTATAAAGTTTTTAGGCAACTTCCCATAAGTGTGGATGTACAGCGCAACATCATCCTTTGAATAAAAACTAGCGTCCTCTGGAAGAACAGAATTTTGAGCATAACCAGGACAAAGAATTTCCCAGTCACCAGAACCCACTTCAGACAGATTATCTGGAACCACCGAAAAATCATCTGTCACTATAGGAGTATCTGTCACCATCGGATTTTGTACTTCAGTCGCTGCATTTGATTCAACTGCGTTATCCGCAATCAGATTCACAAAACCTTCAACGGCTTCATTCACTTTGGAATGTTTCCTAAAAAGCGAAAATCCAACAACCAGAGCCGCGGCCACCAAAACAAGTGGAACCAAATATTTAACAAATTTTTTCGACATAAATCCTCCGTCAATCCTTATTCATTGTCCAAGGCTTCCAAATACGACAGCATATTTTTCAGTTGGTCCAAACTCTCTTTGAGCGCAAAGTATTCGTTTTTTGCCAACTCGACCTCCGTTTGCAGACGCATCGAAACAAATCCCTGCCTGTCAAGCATCTGATTCTGGAGCTTCAAATATTTTTCCGCCGCCTGTGGAAGTTTTTCAAATTCCAAGACCGTTATTTTTTCTTCAATCTCGTACTCACTCATCTCTTCCATACACAATAAGGTAGCACGTTTTAAAAATCTCTGCTATAGTTAATTAAACTCAAGTTTTAAACTACAGTTTGTAGAATCGAGGTGTAAAATTATGAATGTAAAATCTTTAGAAAACGAAGCCCTGTCTCTTACGGTGGCTCTTCATGGGGCAGAAATTAAGTCTCTGAAAAAAAAATCAACCGGATATGAATACATGTGGCAGGCGGATCCGCAATTTTGGGGACGGACATCACCAGTTTTGTTTCCGATAGTCGGGAACTACAAAGACAAAACTTCTATCTACAAAGGAAAGTCCTATCAGCTTTCGCAGCACGGTTTTGCGCGTGACATGGATTTTGAACTTGAGTCACAGACAGATTCTTCCATAACATTTGTGCTAAAGGACAGCCCAGAGACTTTGGAAAAATATCCATTCCATTTTGAACTGCGGATAAACTATACACTAAACGAACGGTCGTTAGTTGTAAAATGGAACGTAAAAAACACCAACGATGAAACAATGCATTTTTCAATCGGTGGACACCCGGCTTTTAACTGCAAACTTTCAAAATCATACCTGAAAATCAAGGACACGGATGTTTTGAACTGTGCTGTCTTGAATTCCAAGGGAGAACTTTCGTCAAAGGTCGTAAACATTCCGCTTGAAAACAACCTGCTTCCTCTTGATTCCAGTCTTTTTGATGACGACGCACTAATTGTGGAAAACAACCAGTGCCACGAAATCATTTTGGGTACAGATACAGAAAACAACATGGGCACAGATTTGTTAAAAGTCTCTTTCAAGGCTCCAGTTTTTGGAATCTGGTCTCCAGCTGGAAAAAATGCACCGTTCGTCTGCATTGAGCCATGGTATGGAAGATCCGACAGGGAGACTTTCAATCAAAATCTTGAAGAGCGCGAATGGGGAAACAGTCTTGCCCCATCGGAAACTTTTGAAGCCGAATACACAATAGAAGTCTTTTAGGTTCAATTTCGAGTTTTTACAAAGCCCGTCATTCCGAACTCGTTTCGGAATCTCTTCCAACGTTACAGTGGGCGTAGATGCTGAATTGGGTTGTAAACAACCATGTTCAGCATGACAGCACTGAGCTATCCTCACATGGCAGAAAACTCGAAATTCGGCCTTTTAGATTTCTACAGTCTGATAAAGAAACGAAATGTCTGGGGCGGAAAAATCTTTTGCCGCTACCAGATTTTTTATTTCGTCCGCCAAATATTTGTCGCCAGGATAAAGCACAACCACCGATGCATCTCCAGCCTGAAGAAAATTGTGTTCCCCAAAATCAGTGTAACGAGTCGCACCGATTGAAACCATTATTTTTTCGGGCCGCCCACATTTGTTCAAATACAGATTGATATTTTCCGCCGGTCCCTCATCGCACTGGTTATTAAATTTTTCAAGCATCCAGTCTATCAACTTTTTGTAGATATATGAATATCCAGAAACAGGACTGTCTTCGCCGTAAGCAAAAACTTCCCCACCCCTCACCAAAAATGAAGCAATCCTGTAGCGTGAAAGAATACCTTTTTCCGAAAAATCATCGATATGAATCAGCTTGTCCGAAAAACCCTTGCTGCACTTGCCCCAGTTTTTTTTCTGGCTGATTTTTTTTGCTCCTTCTTTTCTGATTGAACAGTCATTTGATGCACCAAAACAAAAAGGCTTCAAATCAACAAGTTTTGAGCCTTCCCATTTTGCATCGCATACAATAGCACACTCCGGTTCAATCTGCAACTTGTCTTCATTCGCTGGGTAAATTATTTTCCCCGAATCAAAAGGGTACAGATTTAAAAATTTGGGTACAAATCTGTCACCATTTGGAATATAGGTTGGAAAAATCGCTTTTGGAGCTTTTGCCTCAACGGTTTTGATATTCACAAAATCACCAGCTTCGCCTGCCTGTTCAAGATGTCCCGTAAAATTTCCCGCAACACCAAAACACGCCGCCGATTTCAAATCAACACAAAAATCGCTCATTTTTTTCTCCCCATCGCCTTTCCGCGTGCAATAAAATCCAGATGGCTCGCTTTTTTACCGGTCATCTTCATTTTGATTTCCGACGGCAGATTTCCATTCGACTTTACAATTTTCTGGGACCAAATTGGAACCTGCGGATTTGGGTCGCCTTTTTCAACATACTTAATCCACTCGTCTGGTTCTGGAACTTCAAATTTTAAATGTTCGCCACTTGTCGGATGGTTGAATTCCAAAGTCCGGGCATGGAGCGCAAGTCTATGGAAAGGGTCCGTGTGCGCACGATAGTTTTCATCCCCAGCCAAGGGATAGCCTTTTGACGCAAGATGCGCGCGGATTTGGTTTTTCTTTCCAGTGTCCAGCGAAAGTTCAAAAAGTGTGTGGGTTTCCCCGCGCAAAACAATTTTATAATTCGTCCGGGCCTTTACAGTCTCCACATTTTCCTGATTTTTCTTTGGAACGTAGCCAACATGATATGCATTCTGCGCAAGCTCGTCATCAATCAAACCGGATTCGGGGAGAAATTTGTTTCTGTTTTTAGGATTTTCTGCCACCGCATGATACAGCCGTTCTGTCACCATCGTATGCCAGGTCGCAACAATTTTTTTCTGGACAGCCTCGTTCAAAGCAAACATCATAACGCCGGACGTGTCCCTGTCCAATCTGTGCACAACCAATGGTTTATGCGAAGACGAAAGTGTACCCTTCCCCCGCATGATTTTTTCCAGAACATCCTGAGCTGTCCTTGCCTTGCTTCCCGGATAAGGTACAGATAACATTCCACTAGGTTTCAGAATAACAACAATGTCCTTGTCTTCATAAAGGATTTCGATTTTTTCCTTGCCATAATCTGGTTTGTGTTCACGCTTGTACTGGGTGCTTGCTTTTACGTGATGAATATTTTTGTTCATTTTTTTGTCCCCGTCTTAAGTAATGCCGTGTAGAAGCAGAGCAAAACCGTAAGTCCACCCAAATAAATCAGCACAAAAATTTGGAACGCTTTTTTGGTCAAACTTTTTGAAAAAATCAAAAACAAAAGTCCGGTCACAAACGTCAACGCGCCAATAATATAGAAGATTATGCTGCTGGGTTTTGCGATTGGAGTCTTTTTTACTGATTCAGGTCGCCCCAGATAAAATGCCAGACCACAAGCAACAAGCCCGATGATTATAAACACAATTCCAAACAAAATGATTTTCATACGACAACTATATAGTCTATCCGATTATTTTTCTAGCGGACCACCAAAAATTTCATCCCGATGTTGGTGTCCCAAATTTTTCAACGCATCCACCAAATCCAGCTGCGGATTTTTTTGACGGAAATCCTTTAAATCAATGGAAAATCTGTTCATCGAAAAATGCTGATAAACAAAAACATTGTTCCAGTCGTCAGGATTTTTGTATACAGATTTCAAACAGTCTCTATACGGAAGAAAGATTCCCTTGCCCTTGAGCTCCGCATACCCGACCAACCACAGCTGCGGGGTTACAGATTTGTCACCTTTTTCAGCAATCAGTCTTTGATGTAGGGTCGCCGTCATTTCAGCCATAATTTTCTGACTATCCAGAATCAATTTTTTGATTTCGGGACTTCCATTTTTCATCAGATAGTTCAGATGATTTGTTTTTGCTGTATGCACTGGTGTTTTGTTTGCGATAATCACATTTTTTCTAAAATCAGTTTTCAGCTCGGGGTATCCAGCAAAAAATCCTGCCGCAATTTTTCCACTCTGCCCTACCAGATATTTCCGATTTTTTTCCAGCTGTTCGTTTTTTCCTGGATTGTCGCCTACCACAATCAAATTGATTTCATCTGCTTCGGTAAAATCATCATAGGCAGTGTTATAGACAACGGGTGTTTCTATTGGATATTCAGGTGTATCATTTTTTACTTTCGATGCGGCAGTCTGCAAAAGTTTCAGCTCATCAGAAAGTTTCAGCCACTCATCGCATTTTTTTTTCAACTGATTTTTATAATCGCAAAACGCTTCCCACTGTTTTTTTGTCATCTGCCACCTTCCATTTTTCAAAAAGAAAAAAGCCTGTCACCCAAAAAAGGCAACAGGCCTTTATAACTTTAGTCTCTGTTATTTTTCAACATTCGGATTATGGATTATTGCGTCCGTAATGCGGTAAGACACAACAACCGGTGTATTCGGCATATCTTCCTGTGTAGCCTGACCAACACTAAAGAATCCCATCACACCGTAAGTGCCTCTTGGAATAAACTCAATACCCTGCTTTATCAGGCGTCCATTGATGTAGACATCGTACTTTCCATCGTTTACCTGAACTTTCAGTTTGTTGATTGCGTTGTATCCCTTGTTGATTGCAGTGCTTGGATAGAAGTATGCAGTTCCTTCGTCATTTGGCTCCACCAAATCTGTATAATTTTTTCCATCCCACTTGTAGAGAGCATACTCTCCGTCCGTGTTGATTTCAAAACGAATATAGTTATACAGTTTTCCTGTTGAGCTTGGTTTTGTATAACCAAAGACAAATCCGTATGCAGACTTCACATAACCAGATTTCTTGCTGAACTCACCCTCAATCATGTCGAACTGACCAAACTCCGGTGATGTATAGAAGTAACCGCAATCCTCAATATCAGACAGCTGAGGAGATTCCCAATCCGTCGTGAATTTTTTCTGCAATTCAGCAAGAGCTTCCTGTCTTGCTTTTTCTTCGACAGCCTTCTTTTCAGCAGCTTCTTTCTTTGCAAGTTCCTCAGCAGCTTTCTTTGCAGCAGCCTCTTCTTTTGCCTTTGCTTCGGCTTCTTCCTTAGCTTTCTTTTCAGCAGCGGCTTTTGCTTCTGCCTCCTCTTTGGCTTTCTTTTCAGCGGCAGCTTTTGCTTCTGCTTCTTCTTTAGCCTTCTTTTCGGCAGCAGCTTTTTCGGCAGCTTCCTTCTTGGCTTTTTCATCAGCGGCTTTTTTGGCGGCAGCAGCTTCTGCGGCGGCTTTCTTTTCTGCAGCTGCTTTTTCTGCGGCCTCCTGCTTGGCTTTATTTTCTTCGGCCTGTTTTTTCTGTGCCTCTTCCAAGAGTTTCTTTGCTTCCGCATCGTTTGGATTTGTCTTCAACAGTCCGTTCAGTATGCTGATTGCCTGGGCATATTTTCCGCTGTCGATATTGGCCTTGGCCTGATTCAGCTTGTCCTGTCTTGCTTTTTCGGCGGCTGCGGCATCGGCTTCGGCTT
>DGGQ01000124.1:0-11569 GCA_002392275.1 Treponema sp. UBA3870 | reverse complement strand
CTTCTTCAAGCAGCTTCTTTGCTTCCGCATCGTTTGGATTTGTCTTCAACAGTCCGTTCAGTATGCTGATTGCCTGGGCATATTTTCCGCTGTCGATATTGGTCCTGGCCTGATTCAGCTTGTCCTGTCTTGCTTTTTCAGCGGCTGCGGCATCGGCTTCGGCTTTTTTGTTCTGGGCTTCTTCAAGCAGCTTCTTTGCTTCTGCATCGTTTGGATTTGTCTTCAACAGTCCGTTCAGTATGCTGATTGCCTGGGCATATTTTCCACTGTCGATATTGGCCTTGGCCTGATTCAGCCTGTCCTGTCTTGCTTTTTCGGCAGCATTCGCGTTAGCCTCGGCCTGTTTTTTCTGTGCCTCTTCCAAGAGTTTCTTTGCTTCCGCATCATCCGGATTTGTCTTCAAAAGACCATTCAATGTACTAATTGCCTGAGCATATTTTTCCTGTTCTATATATTGCTTGGCCTGGTCAAGGGCTTTTTGTCTTGCGGCATCTGCGGCGGCTTTTTTTGCTTCCTCCTGCTTTTTCTGTGCCTCTTCCAAAAGTTTCTTTGCCTCTGCGTCGTTTGGATTTGCTTTCAACAATTCGTTCAGGCTCTTGATTGTCTGGTCATAGTTTCCTTTGTCAACATTCTGTCTTGCCTGATCCAGTTTGTCCTGACGAGCTTTTTCGGCGGCCTCCTGTTTTGCCTTTTCTTCAGCAGCTTTTTTGGCGGCAGCTTCCTCGGCGGCTTTCTTTTCGGCGGCAGCCTTTTCAGCAGCTTCCTTTTTGGCTTTTTCCTCGGCAGCTTTTTTGGCGGCGGCGGCTTCTGCGGCAGCTTTCTTTTCGGCGGCGGCTTTTTCAGCAGCTTCTTTCTTTGCCTTGTTTTCTTCGTCCAATTTCTTCTGGGCTTCATCCAAGAGTTTTTTGGCTTCCGCATCATTTGGATTTGTTTTCAGAAGTCCATTGAGCGTGGTGATTGCCTGAGAGTATTTTCCAGTGTCTATAAGATTTCTGGCTTGGGCAAGTTTATCCTGACGTGCTTTCTCGGCAGCTGCGGCTTCTGCTTCCGCTTTTTTGCTCTGGGCCTCTTCGAGCATCTTTTTTGCTTCGGCATCGTTCGGGTCTGTCTTCAAAAGTCCGTTCAAAATGGTAATGGCGTTTGCGTATTTTCCGCTGTCTATCAGACTTCTTGCCTGATCAAGTTTGTCCTGTCTTGCTTTGGCGGCTGCCTCCGCATCTGCTTCCGCTTTTTTGCTCTGGGCTTCTTCAAGCATCTTTTTTGCTTCGGCATCGTTCGGGTCGGTCTTCAAAAGTCCGTTCAGAACGGTGATTGCGTTTGCGTATTTTCCGCTGTCTATCAGACTTCTCGCCTGATCAAGTTTGTCCTGTCTTGCTTTGGCGGCTGCCTCCGCATCTGCTTCCGCTTTTTTGCTCTGGGCCTCTTCGAGCATCTTTTTTGCTTCGGCATCGTTCGGGTCGGTCTTCAAAAGTCCGTTCAGAACGGTGATTGCGTTTGCGTATTTTCCATTATCAATATAATCACGAGCCTGTTTTAGCTTATCCTGACGAGCTTTTACGGCTGCGGCTTCTGCGGCGGCTTTCTTTTCAGCTGCGGCCTTTTCTGCGGCTGCCTTTTTTTCTGCAGCAGCTTTTTCTGCCGCTTCCTGTTTTGCCTTGTTTTCTTCGTCCAGTTTTTTCTGGGCTTCATCAAGAAGTTTTTTGGCTTCCGAATCGTTCGGGTCACTCTTCAAAAGACCATTCAAAACTGTAATTGCGTTTGAATATTTTCCATTGTCAATATAATCACGAGCCTGCTTTAGCTTATCCTGACGAGCTTTTTCGGCTGCCGCAGCTTCTGCCTCTGCTTTTTTGTTCTGGGCCTCTTCAAGCAGAGCTTTTGCATCCTCATCATCAGGATTTGTTTTGAGCCATCCATTCAGCAAAGTGATTGCCTGTGTGTACTTTTCATTGTCAATATAATCACGGGCCTGTGAAAGAAGTTTATCCCTTGCAGATTCGGTCGCTTTTTCAATGGCAGAATCTTTGTCCGTTCCACCACCAACTGTATTCTTGCTTGGTCCACCAAGATTTCCTTCATCAGATTCCTGATTTGTATCTGCTCCAGAGTTTTTATCATCTCCTGTTTTTGAATCAACATCAGAAATCTGTCCATCTTCTGTTAGAGAATCTGTACCTGTTGATTCACCCAGGTCTGTATCATCTGTACCCATTGTGCCGGTGCCGGTATCAACATTTTGATTTTCATCTGCCGGATTCTGGTCCAGATTATTGTTTTCATCATCAACCGGAATGTTGCCTGGTTGGTCCTGGTTTACGACATTATTGTTCGGGACATCAATAACAATAGTCTGCCCCGGCGCACCCTTGTTTGCATCAATCAACCGAATGGGACTATAGTCCATGGTTGAAACAGGCTTCATTGTCGCTGGATCAACTGTTTCACAAGAAGAAAAAATTCCTCCAAGCAAAGCAACAGCAAAGCCGCCTAAAATGAGACTTTTAAGAAAATTCTTCATTCGTACACCTCTCAATGCAATACAACTTTTTTTGCAATTATATACTATTATATCAGAAGAATTTCTATCTTTCAACAAAATTTACAAGGGTGTTTTAATGTTGATTTACAACTCATGCTTTGATAATCTATAAAAAATTGATGACTGTGATTCCGACTGGTGATTTCTAATCCTCAACAATGGTTTTATAGTCCCAGCAATGTTTTGGGTAGCGCCCCCTCATTTCCGAGCAGATTTCGGGCCATGTGTTTTTCCAAAAATTTTCAAGGTCACGAGTTATCTGCAAAGGACGGCGGGCAGGGGAGAGCAGCTTTAGCAAAACAGGAACTCCCATAATTTTTGGTGTCTGAAAGCAGCCAAACATCTGCTGTATGATGATTTCCAAAACTGGAACAATTTCGCCCGACTGATTTTCATAGACAATTTTTCGTTTTTTTCCGTTGGCCAGCACAATTTCTTTCGGAACATTTTTATTGATAAAATCCCCATCCATATAATAGAAGAAAGCATTGTAAACAGATTCGCCCGTCAGATTTTGCTTTGAATGAACAAACGGTGGGAGCCACTCGTCAACAGACTGCTGAAGATTTTCAAATTTTTCGCGGATTTTTGATTGGAGCAGAATTTCGCCTGTCTCATTTTTTATATAAAACTGTACCCTTTTCAAAAATGATTCAGCGGACTGATTTAGCGGAAGAATTTTGATTCCATCGGTTTTTACCCGCCCGCACACGGCTTTGACATAATCTTCATCAAGAACAGAAAGCTGCACTTTTTTTAGGACAATTTTTCCAAACGCTGTCACTCGGTTTTTGGTAACAGAATTATCTGTACCCATATTGATTTGGACAAAAGTTTTTGCTTTGTCCTGCATGAATTTTAAAGCAAGCTCCGAATCAATTGGCTCGTAAGAATAGATTTTTCCTTGGCTTTCCCCTGCGTCAACATCTGGCGCAACAATATATGTTGGAAAAGCTTGTTTTTTATCAAAAATTGAAGCAAATCTACCGGATGGGAATTCATAGCGACATGAATTTGGGGATTCCTGAACAGCAATTCGGTCGGGATATCCACAGAGAAGTGCATAAGCTGTGGAAAATTGGTTTTGAATCTGTGGAAAACTTGTAGAAAAATCATTATTTTTGGCCACAATCTGTACCCGTTTTTTAAGGTTCTCCACATATAATTCGTGGACCCGCTGATTTGTCTGCTCTGTTAATAGATAATCCACTGCAAGTCTTGTGGAAAAGTCTGTTTTTCCAAATGAGATTCCACTCAAAGCAACACATCCCAGCCTCGGATGTACACCCAAAGAAAGACAAGCCTTCCCCAATTCGGTGATTTTTCGCTCGTGGACGCAACCAAGCATATTCAAAGTGTCAAGGGCCGCTTCCCAAGCTCCAGCAGAAGGTTTATCCAGCCAGTCAACAGATTCCAAATCACTCGCACCCCATTCTGCACACTCCAAGACCAGAGTTGTTAAATCGGTCCGAAGAATTTCTGGGATTTGGCTTAGAATCAGCGTTTCATTTTCGCTCCACAGCCTAATACACTTGCCACGACCTGTTCGACCCGCGCGCCCGGAACGTTGGTCCGCATTAAAAAGAGATACACGTTTGGTGACAAGTCTTTCCATGCCAATTTTTGGACTAAACTCTGTCACCCTCGCAAGACCAGAATCAATAACAACAGAGACATTGGGTACAGTTAGCGATGTTTCAGCAATGGCAGAGCTCAAAATCACCCGTCGCCTAGTGTCACTAGATTTTTGCAAAACTTTTTTCTGCTGCTCGATGGGTACAGAACTGTGAAGGACCTGTAAATCAAGCATAGACGTGTCTATTTTTTCTTCAAGCTCTTTTTTTGTTTGATTTATCTCCCTGATTCCTGGAAGAAAAGCCAAAATCGAGCCGCCATCATTTTGATTCAGACACTCAAGGACAGCTTTCGACACGCTCCAGTCCTTTTTATAAAGAATATCCACCGGAAACAGCTTTCCTGGCACAGAATAATGCGGACATACGGATTCACCACCTAGATAGTTGCAAATCTTTTTTGTATCGATGGTCGCAGACATCACAATCACATATAAGTCATCCCGAAGAGCCATGACTTCCTTTAAAAACGCCAATGCAAGGTCAACATCTAACGACCGTTCGTGAAATTCATCTATTACGATCACTGAAACACCAACTAACGAAGGGTCGTTTTGTATTTTTCGAGTTAAAATGGCTTCTGTCAGTACCATAAACCGAGTTTTGTCACTGCATTTTGTATCTAGATGCATTGAATAGCCACAAGTCTGGCCCACATTTTCTCCCAAAAGCGATGAAACGCGCATGGCAATGTTCAAAACAGCAATCCGTCTAGGTTCAAGCATCAAAATCTTGTCGGAAAAATGATTCATCAGGGCAAACGGTATTGCGGTGGATTTTCCGCAGCCAGTATTCCCAGATAAAACCAGAAAATGGCTTTCCGATTTTTTCAGAGACTCACAGATTGTGTCCAAATGAGGATAAATTGGGAGATTTTTAAGTTCAGTTGGATAAAGACATGAGTTTTTCATCTATCGCCTCAATAATGTTGCGTTTTTTAAAAGAGATTTTTTCAACTACCAAACGGTCGTAAATTAAAAACACAGATTCCATCATAAATCCTAGTTTTCCGGGCAGCGAAACATTGTTATCAACCATGAATTGAGAAATAAAGACCATCCCAATCAACAAAAACGAACGTTCCAGACCAGAAACCAATGCCCCAAGAGTGATTTTCCAAGTACCTATCGAAAACAAAACTTTTCCGAACGGAACAAAAAGACTGAACAGTGTCACAAAAATCAAAATCAGCAAGGAGGGAAGCCATTTTACTTTTCCATGTTTTTTAATCAGCACAAGAACAAAAAAAAGCAATACTATGCTAATCTGTACCCATAGTTTTTTCACAGCCATGAGCAAAATCATAAAAAACAGCGAGAAACATAAGCGAAATACAGAATTTTTCCACAATTTTTCCACAAAATTCTTTCTTTTTTTCAAATCTGTTGATTTCCTGTGTAAAACTTTTTCAAATCTGTCACCATTGTCCGAATCTACCCCATTTTTTTCACAGAAAGAGCTATACCACCGGGAACGATTTTCAAAAATGTTCGCAAAAATACCCAATGCAAGTCCTGTAACAAAGGATGAAATCAATAGCACCGGGGAAACAAATTTTACATTCGCACCGAACATCAAAAATCTGGCACACACAAGCTGCGCACCACAGTTTGCTGCCGCACCCGCAAGAGAAAGACCTATGTTCGAGAAAAATGCAGTCCTGTAAAAAATCCAGTAGAAAATCAGCATGACAAGTCCGCTCGCAATGGAACCAGAAAGACTAAACAAAAGTACATATGAAAATAAAGTTCCGCTGACCAATGCCTGTACAAAAATCTTCACAAGAATAAGCACAAGAATTTCAGTCGGACGCAATTTTTTTAACGACAAAAGTATGGGAAGATTTGCCAGGCCCAAACGCAAAAAGGGTAGTGGCTTTGGAATTGCATATTCTATTGACGACAAAAACATGCACAGAGCGGCAAGAAAAGAAATCTGCTCAATAGAAAAGTGTTTATTGGAAGCCATAAGATTTTATGATTATATAAAAAACAAGCCCCCGACAACAAGTGCCGGAGGCTACAAAAATTATGGAACAAAATTATTTTGCGTCCACAACTTCAAGGTCAAAAGCAATATAGGTGTTGCCCGGAATCACCCCACCGGCTCCAGCTTCTCCATAGGCAAAATCTGGTGGAAGGATGATTGATCTTTTTTCGCCAACCTTCATGTCCTGTGTCATCAGGTCGAATCCTTCAATCATGCGTCCCGCGCCTGTCATAAAATCAAATCCGCCCTGGTCAAAAACATCGCCATTCAGGAAATATCCCTTGTACTTGATTGATACATTTTTGAGCGACCCATTTTTCGCTCCGGCACCCTGTCTTGTAATCTTGTAGTAGATTCCGTTGGAGTCCTTTTCAAAATCTGAATAATTGGATGCAATCAAATCAAGCTGCTCTTTTTCGTAGGCGGCTTTCTTTTCTTCCTCGACCTTTTTGATGTCGGCAATGCGCTGGTTGAAATCTGCCTGGGTCGCCTTGAAATTCTTGGCATCCTCACCAAGTCTATAAATCTTCACGGATTTCATAACAGTACCCTGTTTCAGGGTGTTCACAATTTTCTGACTGTCCGCATCAACAACCTTTCCAAAAATTGTGTGATGTCCGTTGAGCCAAGTTGTAGGAACAATCGTTATAAAAAACTGACTACCGTTAGTTCCGGGTCCCGCATTCGCCATTGCAAGATAACCGGCCTTGTCAAAAGTCAGTCCATCGACAATCTCATCCGGGAACTGGTATCCTGGACCGCCACTTCCGTTGCCCTTAGGATCTCCACCCTGAATCATAAAATCTTGGTCGTTGCCATTTGCCTTGCTGATTACGCGGTGAAATTTGAGACCATCATAAAAAGGTTTTCCCTTCGCGGCATCAAAAGTTCCTTCCGCCAGACCAACAAAATTGGTTACGGTCATTGGAGTCTGCTTGTAAAACAGTTCCAAAACAATTTCTCCGTCCGCAGTGTCGATAACCGCAAACAGACCTTCCTTTCCATCCAGTGCCTTATTCATAGCAGGTTTACATCCTCCGAGTGAAACTAAAACGCAGCCCAAGAGCAGCGCAAGAATTGATTTTTTCATTTTATTCCTTCCAAATTAAAATTTGCCCATCATCCACTTGTAAAGAGCTTCAAGTCTGGAACTCAGGGATTCTCTCATGGAATCCTCAAGAAATCCAATTGCAGGAAAATTCGCCTTAACCAAAAGATAGACCATAATGTCCTCGCCACAATCAACAGCAACCACAGAAATTTTTAGTTCATCTTCCGAAATTCCCTTGATTGGACCAACGAAAAGACCCGTAGTATTTGAAAACACCGCTGAAATTTCATCAGAGGTCTGGCGGTAGTCGATTCTATAATTGATTTTGCCAAAAGAATTGTCGTTCTGATAGCAGTAAATCACTTTTCCATCGGCACTTCCGCTTGTATCGTCAGGAACTTTTGTTCTGTCCTTTGGTCCCTTTATGCAGTAAGCTTCCTTGTACAAAGTCTCCAGCTTCTTTTTGCTCGAATAATACTTGATTCCTTCCAAAGTACTAAGCGAGCGCAAGATTTTAGAAACCTTGTCGATTGTAATGCCAGCCGGATTGTTGGAAATATCCGATTTAGAAATCAGATACAGCTTTTCCCACATAAAGACAGGCTTTTTGGAGCTTGTCCAGATATTTTTTGCCGCATTTGAGAGATTTGTGTTCGGTGCCAGAGCGGGCGTCAGATTCTTTTTAAAAAATGACCTCTCCATGGACCCATTTTTTTTCAACTCCGCATAAACGGTTGAATTCACAAGATTCTTAGCGTCATAGGCCGACAAAACCGATGTAGATACAATCAAAAGGCCTGCAAAAATTATGGCTGTTTTAGCAAATTTCATTTTCCCCTCCAAAAAGGAAAGTTTAGCGTACTCCCTTGAAGATTACGCGAATCTGCTTATATAAACCATCTCCCTCGCTTTTGGTTTCAATATCCGGAATATCATTTAAAGTTGTGTGAATGAGTCTTCTTTCAAAAGGGTTCATCGGTTCAAGGAGAATTGAGTTTCTGCTGGACCTAACCTTGTCCGCTGTGATGTATGCAAGGCGCACCAAAGTTTCCTCGCGGCGGATTCTATAGTTCTCGCTGTCCAGAATGATTCTGACATCCTCTTTTCCCAGGTGACCCGCATAGACGTTTGCCAAAAGCTGAAGGGCATCCAGATTTTTTCCTTTGCGTCCAATCAAAATTGAAGAATGGGAGCTTGTGAGCTTTATGCCAATCTTCTTCTCTTCGCGGAAAATGATTTCAGTGGCAATATCGTAGCCCATCTTTTCAATGGTCTGGTTCACAAAATCCAAAATTTTCTGCTCGAATTCGTCCTGAGGCATTGGATTTGCCACAGCACCACCGGCGACACTGGCGGAAACCGATTTCGGAATGCGTCCCTCGAACTCTGGTTCAACATGATTTACGGAATCTACCGGAATGACACGTATTTTTGCGTAGCCCTTTTTGAAGAGGGACTTTTTCTGTAGCTCAAGTGTCTCCACATCGAACTGGTCCCTTTCCAATCCCAATTCCTGAGCAGCCTTTTCAATAGCTTCCTTTTCTGATTCAGCTTCAAATTCGTACGTCATATATATAACCCCTTAAAATTATTGGGCATCTCTAAAAACTTATGTTTTTAGAGGTTACCTATTGTCAATTTTTACAAAAGACGTTATCTGGTCTTTTTCTTTCCACCCTTGAACTTGAGGACGTTCTTGTTGACCACCGGCTTGTTTTTTTCCATCTCCAGACGCTTTTTCTTCATGGTTGCGTTAATCACAAGCTGCTGCCCAATCTGGAAAATGTTGCTGGCTGTCCAGTAAAGAAGAAGTCCACTCGGCACATTGTAGAACAGGAAGAAGAACAAAATTGGAAGACCATACATCATAAAGGCCATCTGTCCCTTGCTCTGTGTCGCTCCCGAACCAAACTGGGTTATCTTTCCATTGAACAGCTGAGAAACCAAGTAGATTATTGGAAGTATTCTCAAATGGTTCTGAGTGAATGTTGAGATGAGAGGAATGTTCTTTTCCCAAGAGAAAACACTGTCGCCAACGGAAAGGTCATCAATCCACCCCTTGACGAATGTTGCTCCACGGAACTCAAAGTAGTTGTTGAACACATTGTAAAGCGCAATCAATATGAACATCTGGAGAATCATAGGAAGGCATCCAGAAACAGGATTATAGCCAGCCTCTTTGTAAAGTTTTGATGTCTCCTCGCTGAGTTTTGCCTTGTTGTCCTTATACTTTTCCTGGATTTCCTTCATCCTTGGCTGGAGCTGCTGCATTTTGAGTGTACCCATCGCGCTCTTACGGCTGAGAGGGAAAAGCAGGAGCCTAAGAATGATTGTAAGAATGATGATTGAGACACCCCAGTTTTTTGCGAGCTTCTGAATCATCTCAAGTCCCCATTTCAGAGGAACTTCTATAAACGTAAAGAATCCGGAGGTCTGGAGAGCCTGGTTGAATTTTGCGTTGGACAGGCCCCATGTATTGCTTTCTGCCTTGCTGTATTTGTTAAGCTCTGACTCGCTTCTTGGTCCAATATAGACATAATAAACATCCTGAACGGTCGCCACTGAGCCACCCTCGATTGGACTTCTTGAATAGAAGGCCTGGGAATTCATGTAGTCGGTTTCGCTCTTTGTTGAAGTCCTTACTTTGGCGAGCATTTTTGAAGGATCCTCTGGTTTTACAAGGATTCCAAAATATTTTCCACCAACACCAGCCCATTCATAAGGCTTGCTGTACTCTTTGTCAGAAAGTCCATTGTTCACGCGCTTTTTGTCAGCATAGGCAAGATACTGTCGCACCTCGTAGCGGTTCTTTTTGTCGTAGTGAGGTCCAATCTGAGGGGAGGTTCTGATTGTGTATGCCGCGTCGTTTATGTTCAGACCATTTTTGTCATAAGTCTTGATGCCAATTCCCAGTTTGAAAACATATTCGTTCGGTTGAAATTCGTATCTCTTCAGCAAAGTGATTCTATGCGGAATTCCAAGATAGTCTTTAACTTCGAAGTCCCTTGTGAATACTATGGTGTTTTCGTTTTCCTGCTTGACGTTAAAAACTTCATTGACTATTGATGAGTTGGAATCACCAAAGGCCAAAGAAAATGCCCGGTTAGTATCTGTCACATTGTCAACCATCTGCACACCTTTGCCAGTGTCCTTGTCGATATGGTCCAGAAGCATGTAGCTAATTAGGTCTCCACCCCTGTTTGTAAAGACTGCCTCAACCTTGTCGGTCTTGATTGTATACTGCTGTTCAGGGAGGGACTCTTCGACCACCGTTGTATCACCGCTTGAATATGTGGAGATAGATTCATCAACAGATTTTGCCACTTCTGCCTGTTTTTGCTGCTGAATCTCCATCTCTATTCTCTGTTTCTCCGCAGCCGCCTGCTGTTTGGGGAGAAAAACTGTCATTTCAAGCACAAGGGATGCAATCAGAACAACCGCACTAAGTAAAATAGCTATGATGGTATTTCTTTCCATAGTAGATTTTCCTTTTAAAATTTTGTTAAATCACCAATTCCTATGCAGAGTATCGGGGTTGGTGTTCTTAAGATATTGCGGTCGAATCAATCCGGGACGGGATCGTAGCCACCTTCATGTAAAGGATTGCAGCGAAGAATCCGCCTTACGGAAAGATAAAGACCTTTTACGGGACCATGCTTTTTGAGTGCCTCCAGCGCATATTGAGAACAGGTTGGTGTATATCTGCAACATGGCGGAAAAAGAGGGGAAATAAAAACTTGATAAAATCGTATTAGCAGACTAAAGAATTTTACAAAAAAATTCCTTAATCCTTTAATAAACCAGCCTTTTGACATAATATTCTAAATTTTTCACACCGCGATAGGAACGAGTCATTTCCGGGGTAGACCAACAAAAGCATGTCGTAGCCGGTGTTCAGGTGTGTTTTAAAAAAACGATATGCCTCACGGCTATAGCGTTTGGATCTGTTTCTTTGAACAGCATTGCCATATCCGCGCGGAAGAGGAAAACCGATTCTATTAAAGCCCCGGTCGTTCAGCATATAGAAGAGTTTGGCTCCGAAAACGCTGACTTTCTTTCCCGTCTTAAAAAGTTTCTGGATGTCAGCAGGACGCTTTATATGCTCGTCGCGTGTAAAACGTCCTGTTTTTAACAAGTCTGCTTCCATCCCGCAATAAAAATCCTGCAAAAAAAATTACATTTTTGCAGTCTGGTTGCGACCATTCTGGTAAGGCTTTTTCTCATCAGAAACAGTCAGCTTCCAGCGACCCTTTGCTCTGCGGCGAGAAAGAACCATACGGCCACCACGGGTCTTCATGCGAGCGCGGAATCCAAACTTTCTATTGCGCTTTACTTTGCTTGGTTGATATGTACGTA
>DGGQ01000181.1 GCA_002392275.1 Treponema sp. UBA3870 | reverse complement strand
TCAAAGCAGCTTGACAACGAAAAACATGCCCGCGCTATCGGTTACGGTTCCATGCTGATTGAGTCCGCACTTGGAATCATCTCGCTGATTGCAATCGGTATGGTTTCAAGCACATTCCTCAAGAACGATGGCGGCGCATGGTCATTCTCAGGTTCCCCGGCTTCAGCATTCGGAGCGGGTATCGCAATCATGTTCGGAAACGCTGGAACAACCGTCAACTCAACAATATCCGCCCTCCTTACTCTTGCGGTCTCCGTGTTCGCACTCACATCGCTTGACTCAGCGACAAGGTTGAGCCGCTTCATGTTCTCGGAACTTTTCCTCAAGGAAGGTGAGAAGACATGGAAGGACGCAAAGGGAGTCAGGAAGGTTCTCGCGAATCCTCTGTTCGGAACGGCATTCATGGTCATAATCGGTTGTATTCTCGGCGGATACAAGCTTTCCGCAATCTGGTCGCTCTTCGGATCCGCAAACCAGCTTCTTGCCGGAATCGCACTTCTTGCGGTCGCGGCTTGGCTTGGTCAGGCAGGTAAGAACAACAAGATGTTCTTCATCCCGATGATTTTCATGCTTGCGGCAACACTCACACAGCTTGTTCTTACAATCATCAAGCAGGGAAAGATTGTTTTCGCTCCTGGCGCGGATTGGGGAAACTGGTTCCAGCTTCTGTTTGCAATCGCCATGACTGCCCTTGCCGTAATCCTTGTGGCCGAGGGCGTGAAGACGTTCAAAAAGCAGATGTCAAAAAAGGCCGCTTAATATAACGGTAATTTAAAATACAAATCTAAAAAAGATATTCCCGTCACGGTTTTCCATGGCGGGATTTTTGTTTTTGGGGAATCTCTGTTTTGCAATCTTTCGGGGGACCTATTTTTCTGTAACTTCCAGCGATGTTCTGAACGGCTCGCTCTCATTTCCGTCATAATCGGACACCCGGAAAACAAAATTCCACGTCCCCACAGCCTTGAAGCTCACGTCCACACCGTAGATGAATTCCTCTCCGTCAACTTTGTTCAGGTAGATTACCTGGGTGTCCTCCCCGCTGTCACCATGGCTTCCCGTGACCTCAATTTTTGAGACATCAAATCCCGAGTCCCTGACGGCAACAAACATAAAAACATGCTCGCCGGATTTGACCTGCTCCAGACGTGACACACGGTTTTCCTCAATCTCCAAAGAAAATCCCGCGTTAAGAATTATGGGAACATTGTCCACCGTGTAAACCTTCCGTCCCCGTCCCGATGTCAAACCTGAATTTGATGAACAGGAAACTGCGAGCAGCGAAAGGATTGCGGCGGTCAAAAATGACAAAAATCTTTTCATAAAAGTCTCCATCTGGAAGTATATGGCATCTATAAAAACTCGTCAACTTCGACTACTTAGGGAAACACTGAATAATCCAATCTACAGGAAAAGAATCGGGCCCATAAAAAAACAGCCTGTCCCCACCCAACAAGAACAGGCTGCAAACCACCAAAGGTTATTCGAAATCTGTAAAATCATCTTTCAAAGTCGTTTTACAGATTCCCACGAGTCCCAATGTCTTGAAACATCGCGTTTCCCCTTGTTATAGAGTCGCGTTTAATCTATCTTGAAAGAAGTCCCTTCGCGGAATCTTTTTTCCATGGGTCCGCGCGGATGAAGGTCTCCTCCCTGTCGCTTCCAACGGAAACAATTGTCACCGGGGTAGCCGTAAAGTCTTCGATGAACTCGATGTAGTTCTTTGCGTTTGCCGGAAGATTTTCATAGGACTTGCACGCCCTGAGCGATGTCTTCCATCCATTGAATTTTTCCAGCACAGGCTTTGCATTGTTCATTGCATCCACATTCGCCGGAAAATCAGTAACTATTTTTCCATTGATATCGTAGGCAACGCATGCCTCAATCTGGTCCATCTCGTCGTAGATGTCAAGGTGGGTGAGCACCAATCCGTCAAGGCTGTTCACGCGGCAAGCATAGCGTAGAGCAACCAAATCAAGATAGCCACATCTTCTAGGACGTCCGGTTGTCACACCAAACTCGTGTCCAGTGTTTCTGACATAATCGCAAAGCTCGCCCTCGCTTTCGGCATTGAATTCAGAAGGCATTGGTCCGTTTCCGACACGGGTTTCGTAGGCCTTGAAAACACCAACGATTGTGTCCAAATCGTGCGGTCCAATTCCGCTTCCAACTGCCGCACCCGCTGCACATGAAGGCCCGGAGCTGACATAAGGATAGGTTCCAGAATCAATGTCAAGCATGGCACCCTGGGCACCCTCAAAAAGAATATTGGAGTCGCGGTTTTTCCACATCTCGGCGGTAAGGTCAACTCTCATTGAAAGAAGTCGGTCCCTGTATTTGTCAAGATATTCCTTGTCCTCGCCTGTATACTCGGAGATTTTTTCCTCCCAGTCCAAATCAGCAAGCCTGAGTCCATCGCGGTTGGATTTTTCACCATAGGCAATTCCGATTCCCCGTCCGGTCGTTCCAATCGGTCTTGGGCGCGCGGCATCCCTGTCCTTGTCCATCTGCCGGTATTTCGGAAGGATAAGGTGGGCACGGTCGGAAATAAAAACACGTCCCTCCCAGTTGATTCCATTGTCCTTCAGCATCTGGAGTTCGTTGAAAAGTGCCTCTGGATCTATGACCATTCCGGCACCAAGATAGACCTTTTTGTTCGGATAAAGGATTCCGCTTGGAACCTGATGCAGGGCATACTGCTTTCCATCAACAACGATAGTGTGTCCCGCGTTCGGTCCGCCAGAATAGCGAACAACATACTGGGCATCTTCCGCAAGGTAATCAACAATCTTACCCTTTCCTTCATCACCCCACTGGGCACCAATGACCACAACTTTCATTTATATCCTCCAAAAAGGTATGGATTTCAATTCTCGATTTTTACTCTGCACGGATTGACGTGTTCTTGACAGTGACATCATGGGCCGAACTTTCCTGGATTGTGACAGAAGAAACCAGAGTGATTTTTGCCTTCTCCTGAAGCTCCGGGATTGAAAGCGCGCCACAGTTGCACATAGTATGGACAACCTTGCTGATTGTGAGCGCAACATTGTCATGAAGATGACCCGCGTATGGGACATAGCTATCGACACCTTCCTCAAACGAAAGTCCCTTTTTTCCTCCAAGATCATAACGCTGCCAGTTTCTAGCACGGTTCGAACCTTCGCCCCAGTATTCCTTG
>DGGQ01000142.1 GCA_002392275.1 Treponema sp. UBA3870 | reverse complement strand
TTTTCGTGGAGCAAGGTTCGCCGCAAGGATTATGTTTTTTCCGAGCAAATCCTCAGGCTTAAGATATTCGCGAAGTCCGCTCTGGATTATTCGCTCCGTACCGCTTCCGTCGTCAAGGGTCTCCACGTAAAGTTTGTCGCTCTCCGGGTTTTCTTCAACCTTTGTAATTTTTGCGACCCTGAGCTCAATCTTTTCATTGAAGTGGGTGCACTGGTCCTCGGCAAGCTCTATCTTTGGCGGCTGCTTTTTTTCTTTCTTCTGCTTTGAGCCTTTTTTGCCGTCTCTTTCTTTCTGAGATCCCGCATACTTTTTGCGGAATGCGTCAGCGGTCTTCTGGTCCAGCGGTGTGAAATAGATTTCCGGTGTGGCGACCTCCGAAAGTCCCTCTGTCTTTCCAATGTCCGACCAAGAGAGTCCACCTTCTACCGGATTTTCACCGAGCATTGGTTCGGAAATCTTTTTTCCCAGATATGAAAGAATTGTCTCGGTGAACTGCGGCATGTATGGGTGGGCCATAATCATTAGGTCCTTTATCATGTAGCACAGGTTGTGAATCAGCTTTGCGGCCTTTTCCGGGTCTGTCGTTCTAGTCTTCCATGGTTCCCCGTCCTGGAATGCCTTGTTTCCAATATCTGAAACTGCAAAAATCTGGTGGAAAGCGTCTTTCAGGTTTGCCCACTCAAGGTTTTCGGTAATCTTTGCCTCAAGCTCCCTGATTTTTGTCCACATCTCCTCATCAACAGGAGCGTCCGGGATTTTCCCTTCGTAATATTTTGTAACAAAAAGCAGAGTTCGGTTAACAAGGTTCCCCAGATTTCCAATCAGCTCGCCATTGTATTTTTCGCGGAACTCCTTCCATGTGAATTGGTAGTCCTGCTTTTCCGGCCTGTTGTAGAAAATGAAGAACCTCCATGCGTCCGCCTTGATTCCACTTTCTTTTGCGTCCGAGCCGAACACACCGATTCCCTTGCTCTTTGAAAATTTTCCGTCTTCGTAGTTGAGGTATTCGGTTGACGACATGTGGTAGAGCTTGGTCCAGTTGTGTCCCGAACCAAGAAGGCTGCACGGGAAAACTACAGTGTGGAAGGGAATGTTGTCCTTTCCGATGAACTGGAACAAATCGACCTTTGGCTTGTTTTTTCCTTCGTCACTTTCTTCCGGGAGCCACCAGCTTTTGTAGTCGAAAGATTTTTTGCCCTGGGCAGAAAGTTCGTCAGCAAGCTGCTTTGTAATCGAGATGTAGCCAATCGGTGCGTTGAACCAGACGTAGAAAACTTTGTTCTCGTAGCCTTCCCTTGGAACCGGGATGCCCCATTTTAGGTCACGGGTTATGGCCCTTTCGTTAAGTCCATCGCGGATCCACGCCTTTGTAATGTTGATTGCATTCTCGGACCAGCGTCCCTCTTTGCTTGCCTTTTCCATCCATGTGTCAAGCTGCGTGCTGATTTTTGGCAGATTGATGTAGAGGTGCTTGGTCTCCCTGATTTCGGGTGTGCTTCCGCAGGTCGAGCATCTTGGTGATTTCAGTTCGACCGGATCAAGAAGGGAGCCGCATTTTTCACACTGATCCCCGCGCGCGTCGTCGTAGCCACATTTCGGGCAGATTCCGCGAACAAAGCGGTCCGCAAGATATCTCTGGCACTTTGGACAGAACGGCTGCTTGTTTACATGCTCGGTTATGAATCCGTTTTTCTCCAGGTCCTTGAAAATCATCTGCGTGATTTCGGTGCACTCGTCGTTTGATGTGCGTCCGAATTTGTCAAAGGCAATGTCGAACCATTGGTAGATTTCGTCATGCTGCCTGTAGAAGTAGTCGCAAAGTTCGCGCGGGGTCTTGTTGTCTTCCATGGCCCTTGTCTCTGTGGCGGTGCCATATTCATCGGTTCCACAGACATAGAGTGTTTCATATCCGCGTCCACGGCAGAATCTTGCGAACACGTCCGCGCTTAGCATCTGTATAAGGTTTCCCAGATGGGGAATGTTATTTACATAGGGTAGTGCTGATGTTATTAATCTTCTATTCATGGTCCCACAATTATAGAGTTTACAGGGATTTAGGTCAATAAAAGCCAAGTTTTTTTGGGCGGGCGGGCTTTGTCTCCTTCATAAAAAAATTATACCCAAAATCAAAAAAACTGTTGACACGAATCCGTTTTTTTTATAGTATATGAACATCAACTTTTTGGTGGCATAGTTCAGTCGGTAGAACAACGGACTCATATTCCGTATGTCGGTGGTTCGATCCCACTTGCCACTATTTCCCCGTCCTTTTGGATGGGGATTTTTTTGTGTAAAAAGTAGATTGCATTTTAGGGAAAAGACCCATCACTTTATTTATGCTGTTTTAATAAAAACGGCATAAACAGAATAGCTGAGCCAAATTATTGAAAAAACTACACATGTTATCCCGATGATTTTTGCCGGCAAGCGCCGTATAAAAAATGGGGAATTGCAGAGATCCGGTGGGAATTTTCAATAGTAGAAAGATGTCGGTTTGTAAACAACGGTAAAACTAGCGGTTTTTATCCAGCCTGTCGTAAAGCACGTATTCTTCGCCTGTCGATTTGTGAATCTTTTTCTTGTAGAGCAAAGTCCAGTTTGTCTGTCCAATCGAATAGTCCTTGTCGGTCTGCGGAAAAAATGAACGGCAGAAATATTTTCCGCTTGATTTGTCCTCGGAAAGGAAAGTGAACACATTGCGGGAATTCAGTTCATTTTTCAGAAGAAATTCCGACTCAATTGCAGAAAATACTTGTATCTGCGGATTATACTTGAATATGGTTTTGTTTGAGTCAAAAATGTCTTCTAAAAATTCAAGGTATTCAACTCGGTCTTTAATCTGATGGTAAAATTCAGATGAAGAAATTTGAGACCCTTTTATCTGTTCAGCTAAAATCAAATAAAAAAGCTTTTTTCTGTCACCATATAGCAAGGTCGCTCTATCTTCTAAATATTGTAAGCCTGCCAAATGATAAAATTGATACTCATTAAAAAAAACAGAGAAATAGATTTGCTTGTTTTTACGCCCTAAAATGAACTGGTATTCCACATCCAATAACTTTTCGTAAGCCCGCGCAGATTTTAGAATATCACCCATTATATTTCCCCAAAAAAGAAAAAGCCCCGCGCCAATCGCAGGGCTTTCCACCATTCCATTTTCTTTCGGTCAAAGACCTACATTCGGCTTCTGGTATGCTTGGAGAACCATCGAAGACTGTGCAAAGCACCGACTGCCGAATCCGACACTTTGCTTTAAATCGCCTAACAGACACTCAAGTTGCCTGCCGCCTTGATTGGCAAGGACTTATCAGCTATGAATTTACTTGATAAGCGGGTAGATGTCAAGAGCGTTTTATTTTGTGTGCTTATAATCGAAAGCATTCACAATAAGCGAACCCTTTTGCACTCTAATATCTTCAGCCATATGTTGCAATAATTAATCATGCTTTACAAAATCACCGTTTATGGGTTCAAAATAAACACAGTCATCCCAATCACAAATTGGGAATATTCCTTGATAGGGGAGTTTTCCCAAATCATTCCTTGAATCGCCTGCCAGATTAATTGTTTCAGAATACTTTTTTACAGACCCTTCCGCAATAATTTTTTTCAAGCTGTCATATTTTATATCTTTTGCAGTTCCGTAGTCCAAGAGAATTTTCACCTTACCAATGCTTTTGATTTTCTCTCTAGAAAACTGTGAGTATGGAACAATATCGCTGTAAATAAATTTATGCCCAGAATAAATTGCGACCAGATTTAAATATGACATATCATTGTCATCATCTACAGGGATTCCTTTTAGCTGCATGTCTACCATTTCATCAACATTTTTGAAATCAGCAGTACATTCATCAATGTCAATAAAATCATCATGCTCATAGATTGACTTGAAACGATTGGTAAAATACACATAGGGGAAAATCAAGATATTGTCGGTTTTGTTTTCATAAAGTATTTCAATGGAAAGGTAAGTCTCTTTAAACTCGTAATTTGTTCCAATCATATCTATTTTACCAGAAGAACATGAGACAAAAAGAATTACAGAAATTGAAGCTGCCATAATTGCGTTAAAACGATGCATGATCAGGTTCCTCCTCTCTTTCAATCCATCCTAGCTGCTGACAAATTTCGTTTTCTATTGAGACTGCATTACCATTTTCATTCTTTATCTCAGGAACAATATGACCCGCAAGTTCATGACAAAAAGTTTCATAACTACTTGCAAAGTAGTAGCTACCGTCTTTTGCTCTCATTTTAGGATAATTAGTAGTTGCCAAAACTATAAAAGCCTCTTTCTTATCCTTATAGAAATAAGTTGTTCCTCCAAAAACTTCAGGGCTTTCAGCATCAATATAATCAGGAACATGATTCCCAAAACTTATACTTATATCAAAGTCAGAACAAAAAGCATATAACATATCTCTATTAAAAGTTTCCGAACCATTTCGGTTCAGTGTCCCAGCATCTATTTCCAGCTTACCATCGTTTGTAATCTTATACTGCAAAATGGACATTTGGTTTATCATAAAAAGAATTGCATTGTAATTTTCTTTACGTGTTTATAAATAGCAGTTTATAGATGA
>DGGQ01000110.1 GCA_002392275.1 Treponema sp. UBA3870 | reverse complement strand
AAAAGTCGAATTTCGGGCTATTATTCTCTTCTTTCGCTTTCTCCAGTTGTTTTTTAATAAAACGAAATAGTGAAGATTATAAGAAACCATTAGTGAAATCTATCAATATTGATTCAAATGACATTGTTACAATAATATTAGACAACACTAATAAATCAAAACGGATTGGAGAAATACACACAATTGATCTATATTATTTCTTTTCAATTTTAGAATACGAAAAGAATGAAAGAGAAGTTATTATAAAAAAGGATATTTCAGACTGTAAGGAAAAATTCACAGAAAATAGTAACTATAGGATTGAGATAAACTGGTTTGGAGGGCATTTATTTCTGGAAACAGTTTTTCAAGACGGTCAGTTTACAGTATTAAATGAAAGCTATACCAATGGGATATAATTGATTCTTGGAAAAGCAATTCACCGTCAGATATTTACGTCGTAAATATGTACGCCAATTTCTTGCGAAACAAGAAATAGACAGCCCTACACTATCCCTTCTGTGTTCCCGACCAATCGATGGAATAGGATTCCAAGAAACGAAACATTTCGTTTCTAGACATGAAACGTTTCGTTTCCATATATGAAACATTTTGTTTCCATACACGAAACGTTTCGTTTCTATACATGAAATATTTTATTTCCATACATGAAACGGTTCGTTACTAGACATGAAACGTTTTGTTTCAAGGAGAAAAAAGCCTTGAAGCCCAAAAATTATAACATTCTGTTTTTTTTCTTAATTTTTTCTTGACCCCAAGCCAAGTATGTTCGTATATTTTTACAGAGTAAAAAAGTTTTGTATCATCTTCGTCTGCGGCTTTTAAATCGGGCTTCGGCACAGTGCCGCTCAGACCTGCGGAGCAGTTTTTTTTCATATACCCAAAAGAGGAGGTCAAGTTATGTGCCGTATGGTCGCCTGCGCCCTTGCAGAAAAGGCCTAAAGCTACTGCTATAGCTTTAAGCCCTGACACTGGGAGGATGATAAAATCATCTCCAACCGAGAATTTATTTTACTTACTATTTCGTAATCGTAAATCACAGGAACATTTGAAACAATTTGTTTCAAGACAGCACTTCCTGCAAAAACTACTATTGGCACATATCTTAAATCGCTATAATCTTTTAAAATTGATTTTAATGCATAAACATGCGACCAATTCTGTTTTACAGGATTCCTAAAAAAGTTCTTTTGCCGGTAGATTACTTGAGACCATTTTTCAGCTTTTTCATTTCCAAAAATCCAACCTTTATAGTTTTTAGTTTCTATTACAAATAGACCATATACAGAAACAACAAGATGGTCAATTTGGCTTGTATTTCCTTTTTCATTTTTTATAAGAATGTCATTTATTGTTATGTATTTATCTGAATCAAGTTTTTCAAGTAGATTGGATATATTTTTTTCTCCGAACCAACCTTTTATTTTGGTTGCATTAAATCCAAGAAAAACTATTAGCGAAAAAAAAGCTATGCCCAAAATTGCGCAAATAACAATAAAAAATATATTCATATTATCACCGAACTAGTTTATTTATTCATTAAGCTTAACTTGTTGAAAACTTGTTTACCTTTTATTCTGGAAAATCTATTGCTCCCCAGAATAGTTCACCAGTATCACTGTCGGAATACAAAATCCATGTTGCACCTGTTAAAGTGTTTGTCAAATACATACCTTTGGCAACCATACCTGACATTGTAATCTGATATACTGCACCTTCATAATCTTCTGGAATTTTATCAAGGGGATTTATATCTTTATATATTTTTTGCCATGCATAGCCAGTTCTTGTGCTTACAAACTGCCATGTATCTCCAGTCTCTCTATTCAACAGAAATGTGTATCTAAAAGCTATCGAACTTGTAATAATTTCGAATTTACCATTTTGAGGGAAACTTGTATTTGTTTGCCTATTTTCAGTAGATTGAGCAAAAGTTAAAATAGAAAAAAGCATGAAAAATAAGAGTGCTGATAATTTTTTCATTTATACCTCCAAAACCCAGTGCAACCAAAATCAACACGTTTATTTTTCTTCCGATTCTTCTCCGTTGTTTATGTATCCGCTCCGGCGCAGTATTTCCATGCAGCATCTTCCGTTGTGGTAGCTGGTCTTCCAGTTTCCGCCCTTGAGTTCGCGTTTGACAGGCTTACCCTTGCTGCTTACAGCCTGGAACCAGTCTCCGTTTTCATTGTCCCGCTGGTGAGCCTTTATCCATTCCCAAATTCCGTAAACCGCGTCCATGAATTCCTTGTCGCCGGTCATCTGCCATGCGTTGTAGAATCCATTCATCGCCTCCGCCTGGTTCCACCAGATTCTTGTAGTGTCCCTTGTTCCGTTTTCGTCCATGGTGTTCTCGAATCCACCGGTACTCTTGTCGTAGCCCTCGACAAGCGAAAGCTGCGCCACCTTGATTGCGACCGGGCGGACCATTTTTTTCAGCTCAATACTTTTTAGTTCCTCCGCCGCCTCCCACAGAAGCCAGCTCGCCTCTATGTCATGTCCGTAGCTGATTTCCTTTGGACCTATGGCCTTCCAGTTTCTGTCAAAATAAAGGTTCAGGTGGTATTTTTTCGCAAGGATTTTTTCAATGTGGATTTCGACCAGATTCGACAATGCGCGACCGATTGTCCGGCGGTCATTTTTTCTGTCGGGATACACAACATCGATGGTGCGGTAAAGATTTGTGTACGCCTCCATCACGTGCAGATTTGTGTTCATCGATTTGTTGCAGTCTATGTCCTTTTCGCTGAGCTTTGTTTCTTCCGTCTCGGTCCAGTCCCTCTGACGCGCCTCGTAGTATCCACCAAACTCATCGTCATAGGCGTACTGCTCCAGAAGATTGTAGATCTCCAGAGCCTGGTCCATAACAAGGCGGCTTGGCTCCTCGTCCCCACGAAGCTCCATTATTGCCGCAGAATATTCGCTCAGGGCATAAATTGAAAAAGCGTTTCCGTAAATCTGTTTTCTTTCGACAAGCGGGTTTCCGTCAGGACCGACAGACCAGTACATTCCGCCGTAATACGGGTCATGGAAATTTTTCATCATATATCTGTGGGCATAGTCCGCCATCTCAAGATACGAAGGGTCCTTCAGAAGTCTGGCAGCCGCGCTGTATGTCCAAAGAAATCTGCTGACCATGACGATTCCGCGCCACTCCTTCTGGTTCACAACATTGGCGTTGCTGATTGCTCCATAGAATCCGCCCGTGGATTTGTCCATGGCATGTTTTTCCCAGAACGGTAGAATATTTTCAACAAGCTCCGCCCTGATTTCTTCACAAAATGTCCTGTCCATATTTTCCCCCTGTCAAATGCTTCTGTCCAATTTTTTTACCGAGTCACGGATCAAGAGTTTTCCGCCAATCACCGTGTGCCCCTTCATGTACGGCTGGCCTGTGATTTTCCGCAAAAGGATTTCAACCGCCGATCTTGCCGTTGCGGTGGAATCGACCTCAACAGTTGTAAGAGCAAGGTCCGACGGGCCGCCACCAACATAGTTGTCAAAGCCAACAACGGAAATGTCCTCGGGAACCCTGTAGCCGTTCTGGTTCAAAAGTTTTATAAGCCTCACCGCTGTCTCGTCGCAGTTGCACACAAAGGCTGTCGGCATTTTTTTTGGCAGAGAAAGAGGAATTGCGGCCCCATCCGAATTTCTGTCGTCGATTATGTCCGAAACCTTCGGCTCCAGTCCAATCTCAAGCATGGCCTTGGCGAACCCCATGTACCTGTCCGTGATGCTTGTGGTCGAGCCAAAATTTCCGACATAGCGTATGTCCCTGTGTCCCTGCGAAATCAGGTACTCGGTCATAATGTACTCGCTGTAGAAATTGTCGGTGGTGACGGAATCGGTGGAGCTGTCGTTGATATAGAAATCAAGGAAAATAAAATTCGGATAGTTCCTTGCAAAATAGTGCGCGTAATCAAGGGAGACCTGTCCAAGAAGAATCACGCCGTCAACCTTGTTGTCACGAATCACGCCGGGGATTTCCAAATCAAATTCGCTCCGGGAATCCAGCTGCTCCATTATCGCGTAGTATCCGCTTCCCTGCAGCTCTCGGGAGATTGCGTTGTACATGTTCCAGTAAAAGGATGTGGAGCGTGCGAAAAACCGCGACGGAATGATTATGCCTATGTTACCGGTGGAGTTTTCCGGCTTCAATGACGGAAGCTTTATGGCCTTCTGCCTGTAGCCCATCTCGATTGCGACACGCTTGATTTTTTCCCTGAGCTCGTTGGACACGCCTTCCTTGTCCGCTATTGCCTTGGACACAGTTACAGTGCTTACGTTAAGCCGCTGGGCTATGTCGGACAGCCTTACCTTGTGAGAATTTTCCATAGATTGATTTTATCACTCTGGACTTAAAAATACAAGTTTTTTAAGTAAAAGACCTTAAAAAATTTATTGGCTGCATTTGAGGTCGGTCCTTGCCATCGCCATGCGCCGGGTCCTCACGTTCTCCAGATAGAGCCTGATTTTTTCGTCCTCGCCATTTTCGATTTCATTCCTAAGCCTTCCAAGCGATTCGGTGAACTTGTCGATGTGGGAAAGAAGCTCCTTTCTGTTCGCAAGGAAAAGCTCGGTCCACAGGGGCGCGTTGATAAGTGCAATCCTCGTCAGGTCCTCGAAACTTCCACCTCCGAAAGCGGTTATGCTGTCGTCCTCGGCGGAGTCAACAAGGGATGAGGCTATCACGTGGCACAGCTGGCTTGTAAACGCAATCTTGTGGTCATGGATTTTTGCGTCGGTCTCGACCACACGTGTGAATCCCAGTCCGCCGACAAGGGTTTTGAAAAGCTCCACGTTCTCCCGCGAATTTGTTTCAAGCGGCATGACGATGTAGTTGTGGTTTTTGAATATGCCACCGGATGAGTTCGCGTAGCCCTCCTTCTCGCTTCCCGCCATGGGATGCCCCGGAATAAAATCAACGTCAGGACGGTAGAAATCGTTCAGGGAATCAAAAATGAGTGTCTTGACTCCGCTGATGTCCGAGACAATTGAACCCGGCTTGAAAGAATCCCTGTGCCGCTTCAAAAAATCTACAGTGGCATGGGGATAGAGACAGATGTAGACAAAATCACATTCGCCCAGCATGGAATCAACATCGCCGGCTGAAAAAACACGGTCGCAGATGTGCTGTCTGGATGCCAAATCAAGAGACGCGGAGTTTATGTCGGATCCATAAATTTTTCCAGTGCTGCCCGGAACCGAAAGGATGTTCTCACGGATTGCCTTTCCAAGAGAGCCTCCCATCAGCCCCAGTCCAACGATTCCATAGACAAAATCAGAAAGTTTTTTCATGCGTCCACCGGCTCAGAGCTTTTCAATAGCAGAATCAACCTCGTCCTCCAGAGACTTCGCAATGTTTCTGTCGGGAAGGGACTCTATGTAGCTCTTCATGTACCTAAGTATGCTCCGGGTGCGTTCGGCATCAATCTCA
>DGGQ01000175.1 GCA_002392275.1 Treponema sp. UBA3870 | reverse complement strand
GCAAAAAAATCTATGTGACGGTCAACACTGTGTGCGAGGAAAATGAAACAGAACGTCTCTACAGGTTCCTGTCCTACCTGAACAAAATTGGGCCGGACGGTCTTATTGTGCAGGACTTTGGTGTTGTGCGCATGTGCCAGGAGTTTTTCCCCGGGCTTGAGATTCATGCGTCCACACAGATGAACGTGGAGTCTTCAGCAGCAGCAAACGAGCTTTACAGACAGGGCATCAAGCGTGTGGTCCTTGCAAGGGAGCTTGGCCTGGAGGAAATACGTGCGGTGAAGGAGGCTACAAAGGCGGAGCTGGAAGTCTTTGTCCATGGCGCGCTGTGCGTCAGTGAAAGCGGTCTGTGCCTTTTTTCAAGTTTCCTTGGTGGAAAATCCGCCAACCGTGGAATGTGTACCCAGGCATGCAGAAGATATTATACCGCCGAAACTCCAGGTGGAGACACGCAGGGCTACTATTTTTCTCCCGCGGACCTGCAGCTTATAGACCACATACCGGAGCTGATGAAGATTGGGGTGGACAGCTTCAAGATTGAGGGGCGCATGAAGTCCGCCGAATATGTCGGGGCCGTTACCGCCGCATACCGATATGTGATGGACCATTGGGAGTCGGACCGGAAGGGTGCGATTGCCGAGGGAAAGCGTATTCTCAGCACGGATTTTGCCAGGAGCAAGACGGATTACTGGTACGGCTTTGGAAAGGAGGGCGACGGAATTGATGCCGCCGGTGAAAAGATTTTGAATCCAAACCAGGCTGGCGGAACCGGAATCTATCTTGGAAAAATCCACGAGCTTAGGCCCGCGAACGAGGATGAGAAATCAACATACACGCAGGCACTAAAAAAATCGGACGGCGATGATGATGCTGCTGTCCCGGAAATACAGATGGCCGTCATAAAGGGTGGCGACTACGAGCCTGATCCGGGAGACTCAATACGCCTCCACAGAAAGGACGACACAGGTCGCGAAAGCCACAAGGTCCGTGTTGTGACTGTGGATGAAGGCGGGAAACGCTGGGTTGACATTCCGACTGGATTTACAAGGCTTGACGACATCTACCTCCTGCAGACAAAATCCATGTCCAAGCGGTACAAGAGGGTGCTTCCGCAGGATCTTTCAAAATTCAGAACCCAGCCTGCCGACGAGCAGCTTCCGATTTTGGATTTGACCCAGCTAAAACAGAACGAGCTTTCTTGGTTCCCGGAGGGGCTTTATATTGGGGTCTCTACCGTGGCTGATGCCCATGTGGTGCAGTCGCTCCATCCCGTCCGCGTGATTCTGGAGCTGAACAATGAGACCGAGTACGACCTGTTGAACAAGTCCAACGGCGAAAAACCAATCCTCCCGTACAGCAAACGGATGGTCATAATCAATCTGGATCCGTTTGTTGCGGAGGGGCGACTTCCTTCCATTGAGAAAACCATTCTGCGTCTTGTGGATTTGGGCTATGAAAATTTTATGGTGAACAATCTTGCGCACATCAACATTCTGCGTGGAAAGGATGTGAACATGATTGCGGGGCCGTACCTGTATACCTTCAACCGCTGGGCAATCAGTTTTCTGGAGAACGAGGGGGTCATGGTCTACCAGATGCCATACGAGAATTCGGAAAAAAATCTTGCGGACACATTCACTTCGCCGGAGGAAAAGTCCAGACTTCTTCTGCCTGTGTTCGCCTATCCGACTTTGTTCCGCATGAGGTTCAAGCTCCCCAGGGACTACGATTTTACATATTTCGAGGACAAGGAGGGCATGGTCTTCAAGGTGAACTCAACCGCCGACGGTTCGTTTGTAATGCCGGAAGCACCGTTCAGCATTGTTGACAAAATGAATTCGATTGCCGCGAAGGGATGGAAGCGACTTTTGATTGACTTCTCAAAAACAAGGGTCAAGCGTGGCGACACAAAGGATATGTTCGCTCTGATGCAGGGGAAGGCACTCATTGATGGTGCAAGCCGCTTCAACTGGAAGGATGGTTTCTATAATCCCGAAAAAATGGAAGCGTACAAGGCGATAAGCGAAAAGCAGCGCATGGAGCAGGGAAACAGAAAGCCCGCATCCGCAAAAAAGTATGCGCAAAAAAAATCTGGACCCAAAAAAACGGCTACCGGAAAAAAAAGGTCGGGTCGTCCAAAAGGATTCTAGGGAAACATTGAATAATCCGAATGCGGATTAATGATTCCCGTGTTAATCAGTATTTCCATAGGGATATGATTCTAAGGTCTAGGAGGCACTTATAGGAAAAAGATTTCCGGTAGCCGTTCGATAAAGAGACAGCGCGCATTTTTTGATAAAAGCCACTGTCCCTTCACCGTCCGTCTGCTTTGGATTTTGGAAAGTCCTAGAAGGTCATGGCCTCCTCGGTCTCCTGCATTGCCGCCTCTGCCGCTTCTTGTAGAAGAGCCATGTCCTGCCGCCCCTCATGCTGTGACTGGTTTTCGCTGTTCTTTTTGTAGACGGGCTTGTAGTCTATATGTTCCGCAATGATTTTGGTCTTGCTGTGTGATTTTCCCGACTCGTCCTTCCATCTGTTCTGCTTTAGGTGTCCGACAATTCTTATGCCACGTCCCTTGGTGGCGTATTTGCATGTAGATTCCGCTATGTTCCCGAACGCGTCCACATCAAAAAATGAAACCTCGTCAGACGTTTTTCCATCCGCAGTCCTCACAGCCCTGTTCACGGCAATAGGAAACGAGCAGACGCTAAAACTTAGTCCCTGTCTTTTTTCTGGCTGGCGTACGACATTGCCCTCAATGATAATCTGGTTGATACCGTTCATAAAATAATTCCTCCACGTATAAAACTTTTTTTTGCAGTGCGGCGGGGCGCCTTCCGTCTTTTTGCCCTGCATAATATATATATGCCGTGAAAATCAGAAATGTAAAAAAATCTGCAAATTTTTTTAAAGTTTTTTCGGGAGGACATTAAGGTTGACACTGAATAACCCTCATTCGGATTATCCAGTGTTTCCTGAGACATCGATACGAAAAATCTACAGGCTCCTAAAGATGTCCGCGACTATTGCGGAGGACTTTCCTATGAAACGCTGGAATATGTTTCCCTTTTCCACATTTCGGTCCGCGACAAGAGGTAGGGTCCTGAAAGGCTTCCCGTTAAGAAAGTAGGTTATCTCTCCATACTTTGCGCCACATTCCGCGCCACCGTAGATGTATTTGGGAATTGAAACCTGCGTCGTAATCATTGAGACCTCCTCGGAGCCATCCTGGGAAGCAATCGTCATTGGAACGGTGAATGTTTCGTCCATGGCGGGAACCAGCTTCACGGATTTTTCCTTTGCACCAAAGACTCCGACAGTGTATTCATGCGTCTCGGAATTTTTAGGAACATGGTAGTCCGTGAAATTGTCGAAGGCGAAATCAAAAAGCTCCTTGTTGTCCGCCACCCTGTACCTGTTTCCGATTATGAGGCTGTCTCCAGGTCCGCCCATTGTTACCGAAAGAAACCTGACCCCGTTGCGTTGTGCCGTCACGGATATGTTGTAGCCGCTTTCGTCAATGTAGCCGGTCTTGAGTCCATCGCATCCAGCAATCTCATCAAGAAGCTTGTTTGTGTTCTGCTGTCTGTATGTCTCTGGTTCGGTTCCTTCCGGCACGTTGTTCTTCAGCGGATAGCGGATTTCCTTTTGCGAATGGAACTGCTCCAGCGCTTTCGGGAAACGCTTGATGTATTGGCGCGCGAATGTTGCGAACTCTCTTGCCGTTGTAAGATTTTCCTCGCTGTATCCGCTTGATTCGACGAACACCGTTTTTGTAAGTCCCATGCTCGCGACGGCTTTGTTCATTTCCATGACGAAATCCTCCATGCTGCCGCTTATATAATTTGCGACCGCTATTGAGGCATCGTTTCCACTACAGATTGCAAGTCCAAGAAGAAGCTCCCTAAGAGTGACTGTCTGTCCTTTTGCAAGGTGCATACGGCTTGCGTCCCATGGTATGTTGATTTCCCAGCTTTCGGGTGGAAGAGGAACTATGTCGTCCATCGAGGCAAGACCCTTTTCAATCGCGTCGAAAACAACGTACATCTCGACAATTTTTGTCATGGAGGCCGGTGGAATCTGCTCGTCAGCATCCTTTTCGTAGATGATTTCGCCGGTGGTCGTGTCAATCAGAATCGCGCTCTCCGCATTCAAATCAATGTCGTCGGTATCCGCCGCGAATGGGTTTCCAGTTAGAACAACGGATGTACGCTCCGGGTATTTTTGGTCAAGTTTTTTTTCAAGGGCAGTCTCCTGTGCGTCCGTCCTTTTTCCAAGCTCCTCCGGGTGGATTGTTTTTTTTGCGTTCACAAGGGCGTATAAAAAATATGCGAGGAGCAAAAGTATGATTGGGAGAATCTTTTTGATTGCGCCTCCACGTTTTTTATTTTGACCCGCGCCTTGATTCCAGCTCCTGTTTCCGTTTTGATTTTTCCGGAAATTTTTTCTTGAATCCATTTTCCCCCCTACGCCCTTGAGGCTCTGTTCCTCAGAAGCAAATCCGCGACAGTTATTGCGGACATGGCCTCGACCACCGGGACAATCCTTGGGCAAAGGCACACATCATGCCGTCCCTCAATCTCAATCTCCGCCTCTTCCATGTTGATGTCAAGCGTTTTTTGTTTTGTGAAAATGCTTGGCACTGGCTTCACCGCCACACGGAATTTTATTTCGTCTCCCCTTGTGATTCCACCAAGAATTCCGCCGGCGTTGTTCGTTAAAAAAATCGGGGTGGAGTTTGGACCTGCTCTCATTTGGTCGTTGTTGTCCGCTCCCGTCGAATCCGCGCAATCAAAACCGTTACCGAATTCAATTCCCTTGACCGCTCCAATCGAAAGCATGGCCTGGGCAATCAGGGCATCCATTTTGTCAAAGATAGGCTCCCCAAGTCCCGCCGGTACTCCGCTTATGACGCACTCGACTATGCCGCCCGCAGAATTTCCCTGCCTGCGAAGCTCCTCAATTTTTTTCTGCATCTTGATTGCCGCGCTCCTGTCGGGGGAACGCATTGTGTTGTTTTCAATTTCATCAAAATCGACGGAGTGGATTTCAATTCCGGCGGCTCTTTTTGTGTATGCCCTCACGCTGATTCCGTTCATTCTCAAAAAAAGCTGTGCGATTGCTCCTGCCGCGACCCTTGCCGAAGTTTCCCGTCCGCTTGAACGACCGCCGCCCCTGTAGTCCCTTGTCCCGTATTTCATCTGGTAGCTGTAGTCCGCATGCCCTGGTCGGAAAAGATTCATTATATTGCTGTAGTCCTTCGACTTTTGGCTTGTGTTCCGAATCATTATGGCAATCGGTGTTCCTGTTGATTTTCCCTCGAAGATTCCGCTAAGGATTTCCGCTCTGTCGGCCTCGCTCCTTGATGTGACAGCCGCGTTGAAAATCTCCTTTCCAGATGAGTCTACCTGTTTTGCGCCCGGTTTTCTTCTGTCCATCTGCTTCTGAATAAAATCTGCGTCAATATCAATACCAGCGGGGCATCCGTCAACAATGCAGCCCAGTGCCTCACCGTGGCTTTCACCAAAAGTTGTCACCCTGAATAAAGTGCCGAAAGTGTTTCCTGACATAATATCTCCTGTTTCAATTCTATCTGACTTTGTTCACTAACTCAATACGGCTGTGGACATCCATTTTTTTGAAAATCTTTTTGTTGTGCGTAGTGACGGTTCCAAGCGATATGTTCAGTTTTTCGGCAATCTCCTTGTCGGTGAGTCCCTCGGAAATCAGCATGGCAATCTGTTTTTCGCGTGAGGAAAGTGCGTTCTGCGCAAAAACGGCGGACTGGGAGCTTGTGAGGGAAAGATTCTGCTCGTCCGTATTCTGGTCCATCGGGATTTTTTGTGGCGAAATCAGCGGCCCCTCCCCCATGAGCACCTTGTTCACCTGTTCGACAACTGAGCGCCGGATTTTGTGCGACATTGAGTAAATCGAGTAGATTGCGCGGAGTATGCGTTTCATTGTGAATGGAGCGATTATGCAGTCCGTGGCTCCAAGTGCCATTAGGTTGTCGATTTTGTCCGAATCCGACGGCGGAAGAATGAACACAAAGGGTATGTCCCTAAGGTATGGCTCGCTGTTGCATTTCCTGAAAAATTCCATTCCGCTTACTGTTGGCAAAATGTAGTCGCTTATGATTATGTCCGGGAGCCTGTTCCCGAGTGCGTGCGCGGTCTGGAGCATCTTGAAGGCCTGGTCGCCCGAATCCACAGTGTAGAGATGGCAGTGGCTGTTGAGAAAATCTTCGGTGAGTTTTCTGGAAAGGTCGTCGGCAATGGCAAAAAGGATTGACGGGGCCTTGCCCTCTATTGAAAGGAGAGCGTCGAGAGGCTTCGGCACAATCTTTGCGTCCTTTTTGTACTCGCTGATTAGGCTCATCCCCTTGTCTGACACTTCGCCCGAGACCACATTCAGTCTGAACGAAAACAGGTAGCCCGTTCCAATGTCCTCAACAACAAAGCGGCTTCCGTAACATTCCAGAACTTTTTCCAGCAGGGAGAATCCAAGAAAATCGTCCTGACCGAAATTTTCAAGGACCTTTTTTGTCATAATGTGCAGCTCGGAATCTGTCGTGGTCTTAATCTGGAAGTCTAGATTTTCGCCTTCAAGTTTCAGTGTGACGGCAAGTTTGGAGCTTTCCACGCACAGCTTCGTTGTGTTAATCAGCATGCTGGAGAAGAAAAACTTCAGCACTTCCCGGTTGATTAGTATGCTCTTGTTTTCGAGGCCGTCCATTTTTGCCTTTATGGAAATGTTTTTTCTCTGCGCCATGCTTCCGAAAAGGTTCACGCAGCTGGCGAGTAGCTCTCCCGGTGTCACAGCCTGTGCGTCCGCAGGTACTCCTGAGTCCACGATTGATTCCATGGCAAGAAGGTTCAGTCCCTGGTCCAGCGACATAATCATGAAGGAGCTTGATTTTTCGTCCTTTTCCCTGTACCTGTTTTCGTTTTTCTGCATAAGAATCATGTTGCGGGTTGAGTTCTGGGATGTAATGAGGATTTTGTCCACCTTGCGCCTGAGTTCCAGCCTCTCCCGTATGATGGAGTTTTCTTCGTCCTTCTCCCGCAGTTTTTGGTCCATTGCCGCAATCTTGTCCTTGTAGCGTCTTCCGCTTATGGTCAGGGCTGGGATTGTCATAAAGAAGAAAATGATGTTCTCCGGCATAAAGAATTTCAGGTCGGCGATTTTCAGTGAGTGACCGCCCATCACACCGATAAAATCAACCAGACGCATCAGCATGTACGCGGATATTGCCAGAACCCATGCGTCGAGTATTGTGTAGGATGCCCCTCGCCCCGAGCGTAGATTTTTTGCCCACATTATAATCAGGGTGACGCAGCAGACAAGGGTTCCCATGTTCACGGCGATGAAAATCAGCTTGGGACTTTCCCCCGTGAAAACTATTGCAAACATGAGGCAGATTGTAGCGAGGTTTGCGAAAAACAGTGCCGGATATTTTTTTGGCCGCTTGCAGTCGTTGATTATGTAGACAAAAATCAGGGTGCTGGTGAAGGCGTTCGCTATGTTGATGAAATATTCAGGTATGAAAAGGTTGGCCCCGTTTCTGATTAGGCTCAGGCTGTTCGAAGGCTCCAGTCCACGTAGGCAGATTGTCACAAGATAAAGCGCGCCTGTAATTATACCTATAATTATATATAGCTTGTCTTTTATGAAGATTCCGAGAAACAGAATCAAAAGGAAGAGTGCGACCGAAAGCGCGATAAAAAATGCGTTGAAAAGGATAATGAACCTTTCCTCATGGTCGAATGTGCTTGACGGAAACATTTTTAGCGAAACCGCGCTGCCATTGTATGAAATCATCCTGATTCTTACCGTGTGGATTTCCTCTTTTGGAAAGGCTGTCTCGTCAATCAGTATGCTCGGAATCCATGTCGCGTAGGTAATCTGGCTGCGGTCAAGGTTGGAACCTGTCCTTCCCATAAAAATCCATTTTCCTTCGTCCGGGCTGTACCTGAAAACATCCGCGTAGTTGAAGCGTTTTAGTCCGAACCCAAGGTTGTAGTATTGTCCGTTGTCCGCCTGCGTGTCCGGGAATTCCACGTTAATCCACAGAACCCCCTTGTAGAATCCGGGGTGGAAATCCTGTTTTGCTTCGGTGAAGTTATCCAGATTCAGGTCCGCGCAATCTATGGTTGCCTCCGGGTCGTTGAAATACTTGATTGTGAGCGGAATCTCCTTGTCTTTCGGCGGCTTGGTCTTCTCAAAATCAAGCTGGTTCTCGAAATCCGTAATGTAGATTCCCTCTGGAAATGCGGTCGAAAAGCATCCTGCAAGGCTCAGAACTGCCATTGCCAATAGGACAAGCCACTTTTTGCTCATGCGCTGTGTCGGGCGAAAATACTTTTGAAAATCCATAACTAAAGTATAACCCAGGTTTTGAAAAAAAACAAAAGAAATATACCGTGTTTTCAGTATGAATATACCATGAATTAGGTACAATATGAACGTTGCGCGATAGGGGATGCTCGTCTATATTTGGACACAGGATTGGAGAAGATAAATATATATTTGCTGCTTACTTTTGTGGGTAGTTGTCGTGTCTGCTCTGGTGGAACTAATCCTGCCACCGCAAGGCAGCCATGATGTTAAAACGTCTGGGCTTGGGGAGCGAAAAATCTCCCGCTGGTTTGGACGTTTTTTTTATGTCCGGTGGATATTTTCATATTGATTGATTATTTTCTATAAATATGCAATACTCTCTACAAATTTATTTTTAGGAGACCCTATATGAGAAAACTTCAAGGCTCTTTGACGGCTATGATTACGCCGATGCTGGCAGACGGATCCGTTGACTATGAAGGGTTCAGAAAGAATGTCATTTTCCAGCTTGAGCAGGGAATTGACGGGCTTCTGCCTCTGGGAACAAGCGGAGAGACACCGACTTTGACAGAGGACGAGGAAGAAAAACTCCTTGACATCGCAATCCCCCTGGTCAGGGAATTCAATAAGAAAAACAATAAGGACGTGAAACTTGTAATCGGCGCGGGAAGCAACAACACTGCCGATGCGGTCCGCTATGTCCAGCGCGCAAAAGATAAAGGCGGCGACTATGCGCTGGTCGTGACTCCATACTACAACAAGCCGAGCGACGAGGGAATCTTCCGCCACTTTGAGGCCGTATCCAAGGTTGGTATCCCTATAATTGTGTACAATATCCAGGGGCGCACCGGAAAGAACATTTCTACTGCGGTTCTTGAGCGCATTGCCGATTTACCGAACATTGCGGGCGTAAAGGAGGCGAGCGGAAGTATCAACCAGATGATGGAAGTGATTGAGAAGGTCGTCTCAAAGCATCCTGATTTTTCAGTTATGAGCGGTGACGATGGACTTACCCTTCCGTTGATTGCAGCCGGTGGCGACGGTGTTATTTCCGTAGTAACAAATTTGATACCATCCCTTATGACGGAGCTTGTCCATGATTGTTTGGACGGAAAATTTGACGAGGCAAGAAAAATCCATTACCGCCTTCAGCCATTCTTCCGTGCGGCGTTTGTCGATGGAAACCCCTCATGCATCAAGTATGCCATGAACGTAAAGGGAATTCCTGCCGGTTCTCTTCGCCTGCCGTTGGTTGAACCGCATGACGGTGCAAAGAAAATCATCGAGGACGCGATAAAGTCCTGCGGACTTTAATTGGAGGTGCGATATGAGTGAAAAAATCAAAGTCGGAGTTTTGGGTGCTACCGGTATGGTGGGCCAGCGTTATATAAAACTTTTGGAAAATCATCCGTGGTTTGAAGTGACTTATGTTGCCGCATCTCCACGCTCAGCCGGAAAACTTTACAAGGATGCCGTATCCTCCCGCTGGCTGATTGGCGCGGACATTCCTTCTGCTGTCGCAAATCTTACCGTCCAGGATGCGAACGACGCGAAACTTGCAATCGGAAAATGCAAATTTGTTTTCTCCGCACTGGAAATGGGAAAGGACGAAATCAAAGCCCTGGAAGAAGCCTATGCTGCCGAGGGAATCCCTGTCGTCTCAAATGCGAGCGCAAACCGCTGGACCGAGGATGTTCCGATGCTGGTTCCCGAAATCAACTATGAACATCTGGACATAATCAAAAAGCAGCAGGAGCACCACGGCTGGGACAAAGGCTTCATCGCCGTAAAACCGAACTGCTCTCTCCAGACCTACATGATGCCGCTCCACGCGTTGATTCAGGCGGGCTATCCTGTAAAAAGGATGATAGTCACCACATTGCAGGCAACAAGCGGCGCAGGATACCCAGGTGTCCCGAGCTACGACATGATTGACAACATCGTTCCGTACATCGGCGGCGAAGAGGAAAAGACCGAAAAGGAATGTCTCAAGATTTTGGGAAAGGTTTCCGGCGACAAGATTGAAAATGCAAGCCTTCCGCTGGTAAGCTCAACATGCACCCGCGTTCCTGTAATTGACGGACACACAGCATGTGTTTCCCTTGAGTTCGATTTGCCGGAAGACAAAAAACCGAGCCTTGAGGAAATCGAAAAGGTCTGGACCGCATACAAATCAGTGCCGCAGGAACTCAATCTTCCTTCAGCCCCGGAGCACCCGATTGTCGTACGCCACGAGGAAAACAGACCCCAGCCAAGGCGCGACCGTGAGACCGAAAAGGGAATGGCATGCGTAATCGGAAGACTCCGCAAGTGCAACGTGTTCGACGTAAAGTTCGTAGCCCTGAGCCACAACACAAAACGCGGAGCCGCACTCGGAGGAATCCTGAACGCGGAGCTTTTGAAATCAAAGGGATTCTTTGACAAGCTGTAAGTTTTAGTTCGTATGGGGATCTCTGAAAGCGTCTGTTTTTGGAGATTCCCTTTTTGAATTATTTACCTGAATAAAGCTTCATCCATGGTTTCCCGCCGTGGGTGGAGTTTTTTTTATCGGTTTGAGCCTTGCCGCCTTTAAAAATTACAACTCGCCGAAAAAAAATATTACAAAACGCCGAAAAAAAACTTTACAAAACGCCGAAAAAAATGATAATGGATGTATGACCGAATATCGAAACCGTATTGTGGATGCGATTCTGCATGATAAACTCGAAGCCAAGGGTGCTGTCCTTATTGAGGGGCCGAAATGGTGCGGAAAAACTACAACAGCGGCACAGCAGGCCAGAAGCATTCTGCACATGGATAATCCTGCTGAAAAAGATCAGAATCTGAGCCTTGCAAGGTTGAATCCGCAGAGGCTTTTGAAGGGAGAAACTCCGCGTCTCATTGATGAATGGCAGATTGCCCCTGCGCTCTGGGATACTATCAGATATGAAGTTGACCAGCGTTCCGAGATGGGGCAGTTCATTCTTACCGGTTCTGCCGTTCCTCCTGACACAAAAGAGATAACCCATTCAGGTACGGGACGTTTTTCGTGGCTCTTGATGCGGCCAATGTCCTTGTTTGAGTCCGGCGATTCATCGGGGGAAGTGAGCCTTGGCGAGTTGTTCAAGGGCAATCTAGATGTCGATGGCGAAAATCAGAATGATATAGAAAAGCTCGCTTTTTTGATTTGCCGCGGAGGTTGGCCCGGGGCCATTGATTTGAATGAAAAACCAGCATTGCGTCAAGCTTTTGATTATTACGAGGGTGTCGTAAGGTCGGATATAAACAGGTCAGACGGAAATGCTAAAAACGAGGAGCGCGTCAGGCGGATTATGAGGTCCTTTGCAAGAAATCAGGGGAGCCAGACTACGGCAACGGTTATTGCGAAAGACATTCTTGCCAATGATGCTTCAAGCGTAAATGAAGATACAGTCCGCACGTATATTGAAGCTCTGAAAAAAATATTTGTGGTTGAGGATATGGCTGCGTGGAATCCAAATCTCCGCTCAAAATCCGCAATCAGAACTTCCGACACGCGCTACTATGTTGACCCTTCTGTTGCTGTTGCAAGTCTCGGTGTCGGACCGGAAGATTTGCTGAATGATTTGAACACCTGTGGACTTTTTTTTGAAACCCTGTGCGTACGGGACCTGCGGGTGTTTGCGGAAAGCCTTGACGGTTCTGTGTATCATTATAGGGACAATACCGGGCTTGAATGTGATGCTGTTGTTCATCTTAGAAATGGAAAATATGGTCTGATAGAAATCAAACTTGGGGGCGACAGCCTGATAGAAGAGGGTGCGGAAAATCTGAAAAGACTTTCTTCAAAAATAGATGTCTCCAAAATGAAGTCCCCTTCTTTTCTGATGGTTTTGACCGGCGTTGGACATTATGCATACAAAAGGGAAGATGGAGTTCTTGTTATCCCGATTGGCTGCCTGAGAAATTAGTTTGCGGTGCGGAAAAATCTGCCCGGCCAAGCGGGAAGATGGGAATCAATAACGCACTGTCTGATTTTTTTCCGTCTTCCTGCTTCCACAATGCGGTTCCTTAGGATGCTTGGAGAACTGCGAGAATATGGGGATTTGCTCCGCTGGTCTTTTATCACATTCCTTTCCATAAAAAGTTTTGCCGCAGCCTTTGCAGATAAACACAGTGCTGTCAAATGTCGGTGTGAACATGGGGGTGCTCCTGTGCTGGGGTGTTTTGGGGTAAGTCTATCACATTTATGTGAACCTCTAGAAACTTCAGTTTTTAGAGATGTCCTATATTGTCCAGTCTTCGACTATCAATCCTTTGACTCGTGAAAACTCACGGATGTTATGCGTCACGATTGTGGCATTATGAGAAAGCGCAACGGAGGCAATAAGCATATCGTTAGACCCGATTAAATTTCCTTCGAGAATGAGCTGCTCCTTTATCTTTCCATAAACCTCGGCATCTTTTTCTGTAAAAGGAACAATCTCAAAATCCTGAATAAAATTTTTGTACTGGGTTTTTCGCTTTTCATAATCCGAACTGTGCTGTGCGTCGTATTATAATTCCGCAACAACAATTGATGAAACTTTTATATCAGTAAAAGATTTGTTCTTGAAATGTTTTGCGATATTCTGCGAACTTTTGCTTCTGATTGCGTCAATCACGACATTTGTATCAATGAAGTACATCATTCAAAACTCACCTCTTCATCAAGGCTGTCGCAGCTGTTGTCAGGCTCTTCCAGGTCAAAATCTGGGTCACTTCCAAACAAATCGAAAAAGCCTTTGTGATAGGAAGCTGAAAAATCTTTTTTTTCGTTTTTTTCATTCCGCTCCTCGCTTTCTTTTAGCAGGTTTGCGAGGTATGTAAGAAGTTTGAGCTGTTCATGTCTTGTCAAAGTTGCTGTTGCCTGTTCGATTGATTCATAAGTCATGCACATGCCTCCAATACGAATAGTATACCACAGGTTTACATTGATTTCACACGAAATATTGTTGTTGGCTCCTAACCCCCTCTCACTTCCCCCCTTTCCCGTAGGTCGCTTCTATTTCGCGGATTTGGTCTCGGTAGGCGGCGGCCTGTTCGTAATCAAGGCGTTCGGCGCAGTCCTCCATTTCTTTTTTGAGAGCGGCAATGACTTTTTTCCTTTGAGCCGGTACAAAGAGGTTGCTTGTCTTTTTGAGAATTTCAAGAGATGTCGCGGCGTTTTCCTGTGCGTCCACGCTCTGGTGTTCAAGGATGTCCTCCACGGCTTTTTTGATTGTCTTCGGGGTGATTCCGTGTTCCTTGTTGTATGCTTCCTGGATTGAACGCCGTCTCTGTGTCTCGGTGATTGCTTCCTTCATTGCGTCGCTCATGCGGTCTGCATACATGACGACTTTTCCCTCTGCGTTTCTTGCCGCTCGTCCGATTATCTGAATCAGCGAAGTTGTGCTTCTTAAAAATCCAATCTTGTCGGCATCAAGGAGTGCGATGAAAGAGACTTCCGGTAAATCGATTCCTTCGCGCAAAAGGTTGATTCCAATCAGCACGCCG
>DGGQ01000159.1 GCA_002392275.1 Treponema sp. UBA3870 | reverse complement strand
CCGAATCTCTGTTCCTCGTCGATTATCAGAAGCCCAAGGTCCTTGTAAACGACATCCTTCTGTATAATCCTGTGGGTCCCAATCAGCATGTCGATTTTTCCGTCCGCAAGCATCTGGATGATTTTTTTCTGCTCCCTTGGTTCGACAAATCTTGAAAGATGCGCAATCCTGACCGGGAAGTTCCTGAATCTCTCCAGGGCATTTTCGTAGTGCTGCTCCGCAAGAATTGTTGTCGGGGCAAGAAACGCAACCTGTTTTCCGCCCATCACGGATTTGAACGCAGCCCTGAGCGCAATCTCTGTTTTTCCGTAGCCGACATCGCCACAAACGAGCCTGTCCATTGGGATTGGCCGCTCCATGTCCGCCTTGATGTCCTGGGTCGCCGTATACTGATCCGGGGTATCTTCATAAGGAAACGCAGCCTCAAAAGCCGACTGCCATTCAGTGTCCTTTGGAAATGCGTAGCCGCGTGATGCCTGCCGCTTTGAGTAAAGATCTATCAATTTTTCAGCAATCTCCTGGACCTGCTTCTGGACCTTCGCCTTTCTTGCGCTCCAGCTTTTTGAACCAATCCTGTCCAGCGCAGTGTGGGAGCTGCCCCCGCCAATGTATCTTTGAATCAGGTTGACCTGCTCTATCGGTATGAAGACATGCTCGTGGTCCGCGTACTCCAGCTTGATGAAATCCCTTTCCGTTCCGAGCGACTTTATCCGTTCAATCCCCTTGAAAAGTCCAATCCCGAAATTCTCATGAACGACAAGGTCCCCCGGTGTCAGGTCCATGAAAGTGTCAAGGGGCTTCGACTTTGTTTTCCGCATGGATTTTGGACTTGCCCTTTTGCGCCCAAAGATTTCGTTCTCCTGAATGACAAGAAGCTTTTCATCCGCAACAGCAAATCCCTCGGTCAATGGAAACTGGAATACATGCACCGGATGGATGCCTTCGCCGTCCTTTTCGGTAAATTCCTTTACGACCTCCCCTATCCTCACCGCCTGGCCAGGGTTGTCCGCGAAAATGTAAATCCACCAGCCGCTGTTCTGTCTTGCGAATAGCTCCTCCTTGAAATAGTTGATGTTTCCAAGAAAACTGATTGCGCTCTCGCTTTTGATTCTGGCGACGCTTCCTTCTGTTGATTCAGGAACAACCGTGGTCTCGTCGTTTACAAGGCACCTGAATCTCACCAGGCGGGACTTCTTCTCCATCAGCACATTGAAGTTCAAGAGAGAAAGACTTGGCGGCATGACAGGAAGTGTCTGTCTGGCAATCCTGTATGCCTTGAGGAACTCATTCTCGATGAGGGACTGCGCGTTTACAAGACGCTCGTATTCCCGGCAGAAAATGGTCGTCCCTGGGCTGATGTAGTCGAGTATGGAATAGAACCGGTCCCAGATAATGCCGTAAAAAAGTTCCTCCCCATCGGTCTCTCCGTTCACCATAAGCTCGGCGACAATCCGGTCCTTTTCTTCAAGAGCCTTTTCGGTAAAAGCAAGCATGGCAGATTCCGGGATCCTTTCGCTTTCCCCATCCTCGGATTCATCAAAAAGGTTTGTGGATTTTTTCTTCTCGCCGATTTCGTCACCGCCGTTGTTGATTGAGTGCCTGTTTTTGTCGAAATCAGCAAAATTGTTTACGATACCAGACTTTTCCGCCCTGTCCAGAACCGACTCCAGAGTCTTCGCAAGGTCCTCGGTCCACAAAACTTCCTTCATTGGATAGATTAAGACAGATTTAAGACTTTCCTTTGTCGTCTGGCTCTCCACATCGAAAGTCTTGATGTTCTCAATCTCGTCGAACTCAAAAATAATGCGGTACGGATGGCTCTCCCCCGGCATGAAGATGTCGATAACCTCTCCACGCACGGCGAACTCCCCCTTCATTCCGACTTTTGGCACACGGAGGTATCCCATCTGCGAAAGACGCTCTCCCATATCAACAGGATTTATGCTCTGGTGGACCGTAAGCCTGAAAGAAAGCTTCCTTATATATGACGCTGGTGGAACCGGAGTCAGAAGCGCCCTCTGGGAAACAATAAAGACCCTCGGCTTTTCCGACGATGGATTTCTAACCGCAAGTTTTGAAAGGACCCCCGCCCTCATTCCAAAAAGTATGGAGCCTTTGGTTGTTGGACGATATGGAACGGTCCCCCACCACGGTAGCTTTAGAACTTCCACCGAGTCGCCCATTATTGTCATCAGGTCCGATTCGCACTCGTCCGCATCTTTCTGCTTGGCAACTACAATCAGAAAATCCTCCTGATGCTGTAACATTTTCTGCTCGTACTGCATTTTATGGATTGAGAGGAAATGTCTTTTCCTTATGTACTCTGCCACAAAGAATATATCCAGAGAGCCGTTCAGCCCATGGATGTCCAGAGGGAAAATCTCAGAGCCGTCTTCGGCTGACGATACCCTTGCCACTTCACTGGAAAAGTTTTTCCAAGAGGATAAGATAGGAATTAGCGAATTTGTTGATAATGAATTTTCCATTTTTGTCCGATACTATTATAGGTTTAACAACTAAAAATGTCTGTACTACAGACGGGAGTTTGGTCGTGAAACGAACTGTTTTTGCAATTTTATCTTTTTTTATGCTTTTTGCCTATAGTGCCGCCGCGCAAAATTACGTCGCGACCACATCAGCAGACAGCAGCAACGCGGAAATAGGAGTCAAGTTCTACGAAAGGGCATTGTACTATCCTGGGAACGCAGCCGACAATCCAGTGCTTGTCCATATAACAATACGGAACACCGGTGTCGATACCCTGCGCTTCAAACTGGCGGACGACAGAATTTTCAGCGTTGATTTCAAGGCTGTTGATGTGAAAAACAAGCAGCTTCCGCAGACGGATTACCTTATAAGAAAAAGGACAACCAGCCAGACTGTCTACTTTAGGGAGATTGCTCTGGAGCCGGGCGAGGAATATTCATTTGTTGAAAATCTCAAGGACTATCTTGACATAAGCGAGGCTTCAATCTACTACGTGACAGCTTCATTCTATCCGGAACTTTACAGAAACAAGAACAAGGTGCTCACATCAAGGAGACTGACCCTTGAGGTCCGCCCCAACCCATCCGCGGCGACATCCACATACATTCCTGTCGAAAGCGGAACAGCATCAATACTTCAGCCAGAGGAAATCAGTCCTGACAAGGTTGTTGAGCAGACAATCATCGCTCGCCAGCAGAGCACATGGGACAAATTCTTCCTGTACATGGATGTTGAATCAATCCTGAAGAACAACTCGACCCGCAGCAGAAAATACAACACATCCAGCGCGGACGAGAGAGCCGAAATGCTCAGACAGTTCAAGGCCGATTTGATGCAGTCAAGAATTGATACCGACATTGTGTCGATTCCAAGAAAATTCGAGATTGAATCAACCAATTACACACAGACACAGGGAACGGTCAAGGTTCTTGAGTGGTTCAACTACCAGACCTACACGGAAAAGAAACGCTACACATATTATGTCCGCCAGCGCGATGGAATCTGGCAGATTTATGACTACAGCGTTGACAATCTTGGGACCGAACCTCTCAACTGATTTCATGGACAGACTTCATGGATAAGAAAAAAGCGAAGTACTTCTGCGAAAATTGTGGTGCGGAAGTACTGTCGAAAGCACGATTCTGCCCCCACTGCGGGAAGTTTTTTTCAGCCGTCAGATGCCCGAACTGCAACTACACCGGGCAGGTCTCCGAATTCAAAAGCGGATGCCCCAGATGCCACTACACCGATTCCAGTCTGAATGGAAATGAAAAGTCCCATGTGGAAACGGCTGATGGACTGAAGCACGGGCTTTCAAGAAAATCAAAAAGAAAAATTGGCAGGGCGTTCGAGGAGTACAAGGGAAAAACCGCCGCAATCTCAGGGGACACACCAATCTGGCTATTGGTTTTGAGCCTTGTGATTCTTGTAGGCGCGATAGTCGGAATTTTTACAGTCCTGCGTCCGAAATGATTTTTTTGTAGACATAAAATCTTTAACAAATTTTGTGTTCCACCCTTGACAAAAACGCTCAATGTGTGTAATATTAATTCATATTTGCCCGGATGGTGGAATTGGTAGACACGCTAGTTTCAGGTACTAGAGCCTTCACGGGTGTGCAAGTTCAAGTCTTGTTCCGGGCATAAATGCGGCCGTCTTCTGTCAGACGGTCTTTTTTTATGTCCGAACCCTTGTTTTACGGGGGTTCGGGCCGCTTCCAGACGGCATCCGGACGGGCACCTACCTTTCCCCTCCTCCATTTAAAAAAGCATTGCTTAGATATCGATATGGAACGTGCGTCCATTTTCCAGTGGAAAAGTCAATGCGCTTGCAGAAAACTTTAGCTCGCATCCATCATCCGAGCGGGAATACTTTTTGTCTCCAAAGACCGAAAGTCCACACCACGCAAGGTGGCAGCGGACCTGGTGCTTGAACCCCCTTTCTATCGAGCATCTCACCTTCACCCCGCACCCAACTTTTTCAAAGGAATCCAGTGATGTTGTATACAATGTTCCTGACGCTTTTTTCCTAACAATCTTGCTGGACCCATCCGTCACAGGACGCACGAAGGAGTTTTTTGGCCCAAAAAATCTAAAAAGGGACTCAATTTTTGCGGGAACGGATTTTGGGGGTCCCCAGAATGGAGGCTCGGGAAAGGACCCATCGTTTTTATCTGAATCAACATGGCAGATGGCCGTGTATTGTTTCAAAAATCCACCGGAGCTTTGGACGTTCTGAATCCAGTCATAAAAATCCTGCGTAGCGGCAATCAAAAGAAGTCCGTCCGTTTCCGTGTCTATCCGATGCACAAGTCCATGTTCGACCGCTTTTTTCCCGGAAACATTTTTCAGCTCAGGAAAAAGATTTTCGCACTGGGAATACGCGCTTGGGTCCCCGTCAGCAAGGGGCGCACTTGGAAGATTTTTTGGCTTTTTGACCACAACAAAAGGCTCCGCCTGTGCAGGCACATGGATTACTTCAATTTTTGGCTCCATCACTTGTTCCTGTCCAGCAAAGTTTTTTTGTACATACCGTGAAGTGTCCGCATCACATCCAGAAATCTTTTTGGCGTGCCGGAACGGAATTCGGTTTTCTGGCTTTCACCCGGTAGACAGATTCCAAGTATGCGGGCGTGGAGCATCAGGGTGGCCTTTGGAAAAACCTTGTCACCTTTGTAGTAAATCGAGTCACCGAGAATCGGGCAGTTTATGTATTTCATGTGGACGCGAATCTGGTGTGTACGTCCGGTCGCAATCCTTATTCTCATCAGCGAGTATTCTCCGTAGCAGGCAATGCAACTGTATGAGGTCTGGGCAAATTTTCCTTCATTGGTATCCGTGACTGCCTTAAATCTGCGGCGGTTCTTTGGGTCCCTAACAATCTGTGTCCTTATTGTTCCATGCTGATGCTGCGGTCGACCGAAACAGATTGCGATATACTCCTTTGTGATTTTTCTATGGTTCCGAAACTGCGCCTGAAGCCACTCCTCCGAGTCCCTGTTTTTTGCGGTGATTATAATCCCGGACGTGTCCTTGTCCAGCCGGTGAACTATTCCCGGTCTTCTACGCGCAAGGATTTCGGATGCGGCCCCATCGTTCAGCTGCGGGATTTTTTCCCTTCCCCAGTGATATAGGAGCGCGTTGACCAGTGTTCCTGTCCAATTTCCACATGCCGGATGTGTCACCATTCCCTGGGGCTTGTTCACCACGCACACATTGTCGTTCTCAAAAACAATGTCCAGCGGGATGTCCTCAGGCTCGATGTCGGTCGGGATATTGTCCTCCCACTGGATGTCAATCTGGTCGCCCGCCTTGACTTTATATGAAATCTTCTGTTTGCGGCCATTCACAAGTATTTCCGTGACACCGCTTTTGAGTTTGCTGCGGTTCATACCGTTCGGGAGAGATGCAATGTACTGGTCGAGCCTCTGGCTTTCCCTAAAATCCACCGGGACCTTTGAGCTAAAAAAAGGCAAAATCACTCCTCCGCATGGCCGGGATTTTCGTCTTCGGGGGAAATGTTCTGCGATTTTCTGAAGCTGTTGATTTCATCCTCCGTCGCCGGGACGATGGTTATTACGCTCGCTGTGTCCAGCCGCTCAAGCCGTTTGGTCTCGTTGTTGTGCCTGATTATGCTCACAATCAAATCCGCAATCCCTATGGCCGCACTGATTGAAACCGAGATTCCCAAAATCATCCACATGTCGTCGCCGGTGTAGCCCGATGAGCTTTTGTCAAAAGGATTCGGAAACGACGATGTCGCCCCTGAAAAATATTTGTACGCGCCGAACCCAAGTGTAACGCCAAGTGTCGTGAATGGCAGGGATCCGAATGTGACAATCTCGGTCCGTCTCATGTACAAAGCCCACTGTGGAATCTCCGTGGATTTGGTCTCCT
>DGGQ01000064.1 GCA_002392275.1 Treponema sp. UBA3870 | reverse complement strand
AGTCCTCTTCATTTTGCAGAGCCTCATCTTCATTTTCACCGCTTATTATAAACCAGCCTGTCGGACTGTATTGTATGATTTTTGCGGCCTCAATTTCGTCTTCCAAAAGCCGTCCCTGCATTTTGTAGTAGTTCGCTATATTGTTTTCAATTCCAAAGTATTTTCTGTTGATAAAAACAGTGACAATTGATATGGCAAAAATTGATGCGACAATAGCAAGCGAAATCTTTCTTTTGCGTGAGGCGGTGGAAACTTTTTTTTCTATATAAATAGATTTTATTCTAAGTTTTCTTTCACCCCTTGGCAGAGGAATTGTTGGATAGATGCAGACTGTTGTAAAAAAGGAACTCAAAAGACCTGTGAGCGAAAAAAGAGAAATCTGTTTTAAAAGCGTGAATGGCGCGAACAAAAGAATTGCGAAGCAGAGACCGGACGAAATTATAGCCATGCTTAGGCCTGAAAAAAGATGGCTCCTTATTTGCGATGGGGTTTTTAGTTCCGGGTTTCCTGCCCAATGTGTAAAATAGTGCAGGCTGTAGTCTATGCATGAACCAATCAGCGACGTGCCGAAAACGAGGGTAAGAATCATTACTTTGTTGAAAACTGTAGCTGTAAATAAAAATGCTGTTGCAACTGAAATCCCGATTGACGCAAGGGAACAGAGTATTGGAAGCGCTGTGCGGAAAATGAAAATCAAAATGAAAAGCACCGTAACAAAAGACAGAACCGAAATTATTGTGATTTCCCTTGAAGCTTTTGCGGAGCTGTCGTTGCTGTGAAATGCTGTTCCAGAAAAAATGAATTTTGTTTCACCATTTTCAAGGGGCAGGCAGGCTGAATAAATTGCGTTGACTCCATTGTTTTTTGTTGCCATGGCGTTTCCTTTTTTGCTCAGAACACAGCGAATCATTATGTACCATCTCCCATTGTTCTGAGTGGCAAGGAGTCCGTCCTTAAGTGACATTGCGGTTCCAGAGTTTTGCAAAGCGTTAAGATAGTTTGTCAGATTTGTTTCTGTGAGCATGAACGGGTCGTCTTCGATATTGTCCAGCGATGTCAAAGTAAAAAGTCCGTATGCCTTTGATAGTGCGTCCTGCGCAAAATTTTCAGCACCATTTTCCGAGTTGATCTGGTCTATTGAATTTTCGTCAAGCAGATTCCATCGGTATTTGTATAAAAAATCCTTAACGTCATCGTAGTTTCCAATGTCATTGTACAGGGAGACTGTTGTAAAAAAATCGCTGCCTTTTAATTCTGAAAAAACTTTTTCAGCACTCTGCTTTGCGTTTTCAAAATCTGGATTGGAGACAAGAATGAATGCGTTGTTTCCTGTGTTCGACATGAGTTTTTCATCAGCCCTGCTGATTGGCTCTGATTCAATATTTTTTGGAGTGATGTTGAAAAGGTCCGCGTCTATTGAAATCTGTCCATGCGATGCCGCGAGCTTTACACAAAAAAATGCGGCTATCAAAATATGGAACAAAATCCATATAGAAATAAATGTCTTGTTTCCAACTCTGTCCGTTATTTTTATTTTCATTCTTTATCACCCATCTATTGTTTTTCTGTTTGCCTGTAAAATTCAATTCCAAGTGTGAACATAAGAAGCATTTTCTTCAATAACTGTTCGGGGCTGTCCATTGTAATATTGAACGGACGGTTTTCGAGTACAATTTTTTTGCCATTGCTTTCTATTTCAAGATTTATTTTTTCTTCAAAATATTTTAGAGTTTTTGTCTCGAATTTTCCGTTGTCGGCTAGGATTATAAAAGTTTTTTCCGAATCAATTTCTGGAATATTTTCCAGATTGAGATCTGGATTCTTTTTATTCAAATCAACAATTTCCTGTGCATTGAATTTTTCTTCGCTGTTTTCTGCTTTGATAAAACTTTCTGTATACGAAAAATTGATTTCTGGGATTTTTTTTGTCTGGACAAGAGCTGTGAATGTCACGATAAAAGTCCATGCGTCATTTGTTGGGACAAAAAATCTTTCGTCCTGTGAATCAGAAAAAGTTTTTCTTAAAATGGCTGTCTCCGTCAAAAAATCGGTCCATGTTTTTTTTGTCTTTTTTTTGCTGCCCATGCTGTAGCACATTATTTTTTCATGCGGCCTTGAATATGACTTGTACGTGGAAAGCGGGAATACCGTGACCAGTCTTTTGTAGACATATTTTCTTACACGAATCTCAACAAAAAAAAGTAGACCAAGAAGCAGATATGAAAGCCCCCCGTTGTAGACGGACCAAATGGTGTTCGCCGTGTCGGAATCAATTTTGAATATCTCCTCCGAAAAAGCTGTTATTGTTGAGATTGTTCCGTTTATCAAAAAAAATACGCACCATATTATTGTTACGTTCCGGCAGTACCTGTAGACATCTTTTTCAGAACTGGAACCGATTATGGATTTGTCGCTCAGCGTTGCGAATCTGAAAATCATGTTTGGTTTGAAAATGAGGGTGCTTCCAAAAACGAACATCAATATAAGACTGATTGCTACGGAATATAGTTTTAAAAACAGAATTTGGTTTGTAAAAAAGCACAGAAGCCCTGTCCCAAGCAAAAGTATGGAAGAAGCCAGCGGTCTCCAGTCCATCATTGTTTTTTTTTGTCCATCTTTTTTCTTGGAGCCGGTGAATGTAAGAAAAAATGTCATTGCAAAAATCATCACGCAGAGTGAAAAAATCTTGACCGGTGATTTTAGAATTACAAGAAAAGTGAAAACGAAAATAGGGTAGAGTGCTGCGACAACATAAAGCAGGGCACGCAAAAATTTTTTCATAAAGCAATCTCCTTTGTGTTTTCAGGACTGTAGGTGTAGAATTTGATCTTATCTTTTATGTCGGAGCAGACTGAAATGCAGTGCCGCCCTAAATCAGTGTCATCAATTTTTGTAAAAATGTATTTTTCGTCCACAGGTATTTTTGCTGGAACAAAGTTTTGCTGCTTGTCCGAACTTTTGAAGCTGGCTTCCTTTTTTGTCCAAAGTTCAACAAGTTTTTCCAAATCAAAACATCTGTTTGTTGCAAGAAGTTCGTTCAGTTTTTTTTCTTTTCCTGCAAAGCGTTTTTTAAATTCATCAACATTTTCAATGTCGATTCCAACTTTTGATGTGGAAAGTGCGACCGCAACAGAGTTCTCTATGTGCGAGATTGAGAAAAAATATTTTTCGCCCGTCCATTTTCCGTTTTCATTTTTTGTTGGTCCCAGTTTTTCCATGCTGATTCCAAAACTTCTCAAGGCCCCGTACTCCAATGTTTTCCATGCCCAGTATTTTTGTTTTTTTAGGGACCCGTTTGCACATTCAAAAATTTCTTTTTTTCTTGTCTCGGGAAAAATTTCTTCATAATGAAAGTCGAAAGGAATTTTTGAGACATACACATCAAGTCGAGGACGGTTTTTCCACATCTGCCTTAGTTGGTCCTCCGGTGTAAGAACCCTGTCGTCAAATACACATCTGTATGCAAAATGCTCGCAATTGTTTCTGACAAGATTATAGCCACCAGATCCAATGGAGTTCCGAGCCTTTTCAACAATTTTTTGTAAAGAGTTTTTTAGTCCGTTTTCCGTTTCATCGTATTCAGCGACTTCAATATTCTTTTCGCGGCAGAATGTTTTTCTGTCACTGGAAACGACTTTTATATTATCATCGGACACTTTGCCAAGACCGTCAGGTGGTAGCCCGAATTGAATTATTTCATTGTCAGAGATATATATTCCATAATGGTATATACCCCCCTCCTGTATGCGAATCATATCAGCTGGGGAGCATTTTTTGTTAAGCCATTTCACTTTTGCTTTGACTCTATATAACTTACCATATCGCCGAAAGTTTTGAAATCATCAATTCCGACATTCTCAAACTGGATTTGAAAACTCTCCTCAATGACAATAACAAGATAAAGCATTCCGACCGAAGTAAGTCCAATGTCTGTCGCAAGGGATGAGGCGTCAGTGATTGAATCAACAATTGCCTTGTACTTTTCGTCTGCAGCCACAAGAATTTCTTTTAGCTTTGCGCTGATTTC
>DGGQ01000169.1:8179-14780 GCA_002392275.1 Treponema sp. UBA3870 | reverse complement strand
GGATTTTCATCAACGACCGTGTTGAAGCACTGTATGGCCTCCTCGTTTCTGCCCATCAGCTTGTATGTGAATCCCAGATTATAGAATGTCTGTATGTTGGACTCGTCAACAATGACAGCCTTCTCAAGAATGTCTATGGAATCGTCCCACTGCTTTATACGCCGATAGATTGAGCCAAGAAAGTTCATAGAGACGACATCCTTTGGATTCTTTTCTATAAGCCTCTTGTAGATTGGGATTGCCTTTGCGTCGTTTCCGGATTTCTGGTACAGATCTCCAAGCGCAAAAAGCAAATCCGCGTTGTCGGGATCGGACTGCAGCAGGGTCCTGTAAAGACGTGTGGCAAGACTGTAGTCACGTGAAAGAACAGCGGAGTGCGCCCTCTCCAGCATCAGGCTCGCATCGGAATTGTTGTCGCTCATTTTTTTCCTCTTAAAATCAATAGGCTGTACCTTTTCTCAGGGGTCTTGCATAGACTTCCTTTGAAAGGACTCCAATTATCCGGTCGTCCAGTTTTGAATAGGTCGCGACCGCAAAGTAATAGATTTTGCCATTCTTTAGACCGTCAAGCGTCACCCTGTTAACGTTGCCCACATTGATTGGGGAGTCCCCCTTGTAGGCATCGCATCCAAGATATTCGCCCGGACGTTCGCCATAGTAGATATAGTATCCGCCGGCATCGTCGTCAACGGAATAGCTCCATGTCAATGTCACCTGGCCGTTTCCGGCCTCCGCAACAAGTGTGAACGGTGGAATCGGTGAAAGATGTTCGGTGAAATGCAGGTCAAGCTGTGTCACCGACGGAGTTTTTGACCCGCCCCCGTCTGGATAGAGGTCAACCTTCACCTGGAAGTACATCCCTGTAACATCCTCTATGCGCTGGTTGTTGTCCACCGGAATCCATGCAGGCTCGCTGTCGGTCCAGCTGAAATAGTTGTCGCCGCTCCTCACGTACATGACAACATCCGTCTGCGCCGGCTCGCTGGTGATTGCGTCAACGCGGTTGAGGATTGCGCATCTTGAGACAAGAATCGGCTCGGTTATAAAGGTTCCGCCGGTGCTTTTGAAAGAGTCGTACCTGAGGGAAGACGCGCTCCTGCTTTCGGTCGAACGCTGGATATGGAAATCGTCAATGCGTCCAGTGTATGACGGACAGATTTCAAGGTCGGCAACCACACCAAGATATGGACTGTAGATTGAACCGCTCTCCCTTCCGTTGGATGTCACATACTTCATGTCCTCCAGCTTCCCGTCGATGCGGTACTCCATAAGGCCCGTGTCCTCGTCAAAGCTGATTGAATGGTGCGCCCACACGTTCGGAACTATGGTCTTGTAGCTTGAAAGCGAGACCTGTCCGCCGTTGTCCTTGTATCCGCTGAACACGTTCGTGAATTCCCAGTGGAAATGGTTGTTGAAAAAACTTGCGGAAATCATCTGGTAGAGGGGCCATCCATTTTCCGTGCGGGACGACCTCCATGAAAGAACAATCTCACCGTTCTCGGCAACAGACGGATTCAGCCAGAACTCAATCATAAACGAACCGACCAGACCCGACTTTCCAAAAACTGTGTCCCTTCCGCCCGAAAGACGCATTCCACCATTCCCACGACTCAGCGCGGACCCCTTCCCCATCTTTGCGGAGGCAGAATGTTGGAACGAGTTGGAACGGACGGTGTACTTTCCCGCCACATCACCAAACGCACCGTCCTCAAAATCAAGGAGAAGATCCGTAGCGTTACCCACATCGCGGTTGTTTGTGTCCAGCTGAATACAGTCGTATCCATACCTGCCGGAGCCCATGGTAACGCCGTCCATCCTCTGAATTTTTGTCCACCCGGATTTTCCACCGAGCGTTATCACTTTTTCATCTGCGAAAGCGGACACCGCAATCAGTAGACAAAATATCGATAAAAAAAGTATTCTCTTGCTATGCATTTGTCTGACCACCCATCATCAAATATAACACCACCTCAAGCGGCGCGCAATCCTCCAAACACGGAAGGAGCATCCAGCCGGACACCCATGGACCAGGAAGAAAAACTTGGACCAAGGGAAATCCTTCACCAGACAGCCCTGAAGGCACCCGACCAAAGCGGAGTATACCTCTGGCGCAATGGGGAGGGAGCCATAATCTATGTCGGCAAGGCGAAGAACCTCAAGAACCGTCTCACGTCCTATTTTAGTGGAAACAAGGACATAAAGACAAGATTGCTGGTAAGCCATGCCCGGAGCATTGAATACATCACCACGAACAACGAGTACGAGGCGTTCCTTCTGGAGAACAACCTCATCAAGCAGCACACACCACGGTACAACATCGACCTGAAGGACGGAAAATCCTATCCGGTTCTGAGAATCACCAAGGAGGAATTCCCCAGAATCTTCAAGACGCGCAATATCGTGCAGGACGGCTCCAGATACTTCGGACCCTTTCCCGATGCGGCGGCCCTGGATACATTTATAGAAACACTCTACGAAATCTATCCGTTACGCCACTGCAAGTCTTTCCACAAAAAAAGCGGATCGGCCTGCATGTACTACCACATAGGCAGATGTCTGGCCCCATGTCTGGGAAAATGCGACAAGTCCACCTATGCTGAATTTATCGAAGAAATATCCACTCTTCTTGAGAACAAAGGGGACGAAACCATAAAAAAAATTGAAAACGAGATGAGGGATGCGGCAAAATCGCTCAACTTTGAGAAGGCCGCAAGGCTGAGGGACGGACTCAAGGCTCTCTCCATACTCCAGAACCAGAACGTCGTGGAAGGATTCGACGGTGACGACAGGGACTACATAGCGTCATGGCGTGAGGGAGAGCTTGTAAGTTTCACTGTCCTGAAAATCCGGGGCGGAAAACTTCTTGGGCGAGACAACTACCGGACTGTGACGCTGAACGAGGATACGGAGATTGTGCCGGAGTTCATGGGGGCGTACTACACCGAAAAGGAGACGGTCCCACCAAAAATCTACGTGATGTGGCAGGAGGGCATGGACTGCATGTCGCGATGGTTCTCCGAGAACTATGGGATCGACGACTGCATAACGATGGTAGACGAATCAGCCCCGTCGTCAAAGCTGCACGGCGCGGCAATCGAGATGGCAAGACAGAACGCGAAGGAGGACATCACAAGGAGACTCAGGGAACGCGGTGACTGGCCCGCAATGGAGGAGCTTAAGAAGGTTCTTGGACTTCCAAAGCTGCCCGCAAGGATTGAGGGATTCGACATAGCGCATATCGGTGGAAAATTCCCGGTCGCGTCGCTGATTGTGTTCCAGAACGGAAACCCTGACAAAAAAAGCTACAGATATTTCAGGCTCAAGACCACGGACGGTTATATCGATGATTTCCAGTCGATGAGGGAGGCCACGTCCAGGAGATACACAAGGCTGGTCAACGAAAAAAAGGAGCTGCCCGACCTGATTTTGATTGACGGTGGAATTGGACAGGTGAACGCCGTTGACGGAATACTGAAGTCCCTAGACCTTGACATACCGATTGCGGGACTTGCAAAAAGGGATGAGGAAATCTGGCTACCCCACTCCGAAAAACCAATCTGCCTTCCAAAAAGAAGCGACGCGCTCAGACTTTTGCAGAGGGTCCGCGACGAGACGCACCGATTCGCAACAAGCCGCAACCAGAACCTGCGCACAAAGGAAAACACGGTCTCCCCTTTCACAGAGCTTCCGGGAGTTGGAAAGGAAAGGGACAGGCTCTTGATGAAAAAATATGGAACGCTCGCAGCCCTTGCAGAATCAAGCGAGTCGGACATTGCTCAGCTTCTCCACATCAGAGCGGACGGGGCGACCAAAATTCTTATGGCGGCAAAAATTGCTGTCAAAAATCAAAAGGAAAAACAGGACCGCCAGATGCTGTCGCTTGATGAGGCAGGAACAACATGGCAAAAGGCCGCCAGATACAAAATGGTCTCCGACATGGCAAAGCTCGCAGCCGATGATGACGACGGTTCTGAAATGGTCGCAAGCATTGATGACGGGGACAACGGCGACTAGGCAAAACTATCTGCAGGCCTTCTCGAACGCGTACTGCAGAATGTCAACGCTCCTGCAATTCGAGACGGTCTGTATATAGTCGAACTTTATATCCTGCCACAGCGGAGAATGTTTTTCATTTCTGCTCCAGATATGGTTAAGAGATTTTTTACCATACTCCGACAAAGAAAAATCGTCGGTGGAAAAATCTGTCGAAAGAAAGACCAGCAGCATTTTGTCCACATCAAGATTTTCGTCCGACCATTGGCGCAGAAGCCAGTCCAGGCAGATTTTCAAAACAGATGCACGCCAAGGTCCATCCACCTTCTCATTTTTGCGGCAGATTTTTTCGACCAGAGAAAAGCAGACTGACCTTGATACATTGTTCCCGAATCCACAGATTTTCAGAAGACAGTCCCGGGCCACCCCCTCCTCCATTCCACCGAAAATAAATTTCACAAGGATTCCGCCAACACCTTCGTCCCCGGATGCGGCCTTTGAAAGAAGATAGTCCACGCTGTCCTTGAGAACCGTTTTCTGGGAATCGCTGAAACTTCCGGCCATCTCAACGGTCGCATAGCAGATGTGGCACAAAAAAGCGGACGAGTTTTCATCATCGCGGAGGTCCTCCAGAATCTCACGGTTGAACTGGATTTTTTTTGCGCTGTCCTCCCCGAAAGTAGAATAAAACTGGTCGTAGATTTTTTCCTTCAGCACGGAATTTTTGCACGACTTCAGGCAGAGGAAATTCTTAATCGTGTTCAAAATTTCAAGCGGGTCCGATTCATAATTCTCCTTCAGATAGTCAACACATTTTTGTCTTGAGGCATCAAGCCCGTCGTCCGCTCCATCAGTTCCGTCGAGACTTAAAATTTTTCCGGCAACCGAAACGGAGACCCTGCTGTATTTTCCTGTAAAAACTTTTGGAACAATATTGTCCCTTATCCACGGAACAAGAGTCACCAAATCTTCCCTTGACAAATCAAAGTAACGGGTGAAAGCCTCCGTCCTTACACGCTCGTCCCGTGATGGATCCGCCACAACCTGCGTCACAAGTTTTTCGACTTTTGGTCTTTCATCCGACCTCTCGTGCGCCACCTCGAAAACAACATCAAGACATTTTTTGTTGATGTCCCAGCCACTGTCGCTTTTGCAAAGAATGTCGCTGATGATTTCAAACGGAAAATAAATCATCATGTTGTTTTTTTCCTTTGCATATTTTTCAATCATCTGGTACTGGATTCCGGGATTGCTCGAATACTCCCCAAGGATTCTGAATGCCTCGTTCAGTTTCCAGTTTGATATTGGAACAAAGTCACCCTCCTCGCCAAGTTTTTTTATCCGCGTCACGCTCACGTAGTAGTTGATGAACTGCAAAAGAAATTCCTCGTATGAAATGTTGAGCGATTTTTTTTCGTCCGGACCGCGACCAAAATTTTTGCGGGCCTCGTCAATCAAAACAAAAAGCTCCTCGATTGCAAGCGGCGAAACCCTGTCATAAAAATCAGTCCAGACATTTTCGGTGCAGCTGGAGACAATCCGCCCAAGCGACTCAAAAACTTTTGACGCAGATTTTTCAAAAGCAGAAAGAGCGTTCTCCTTTTCTGTGTCGGAAATCTTTTTTTTGAAAGGACCAAAGCCCTTTGGAGTCAGCGCGGATTTTGTTCTCGCAACACGTGTTTTCAAAAGCACCGTGCATGATTCCAAAGACTTTGGAGAGCTGTTGAATTCCACCACATCGAGCATACGCGCAAAAAGTTCGTCAGAAATATTTGTCGAAGGATTTTTTCCGTCCATGCAGCATTTCATTATGATGTCATCGACACGTTCCTTGCGAAGAAGATATTTTTCTTCCATTGAACCAAGCCGGGCGGCCTCAAAAAAACGGCTTTTCCCGAGAGCAAATTTTTCGGGCTTCTGGTAGATTTTTTCAAGAAGCGTATCTGAAAAAGCAAGGATTGGGCAGTGATCCTCTCCCATGAAATCCTCAAAAATAAATTTATCCAGACCGTCCTGAAAAAAATCCTCGGACATCTGGTAGAGCTGGTCGGCGGAAAGATTGTATCCAGATTTTCCAATCGCGGCCAGAACCTTTGCCTCATTTTTCTTTAGAGCGCGTCTATAGCTGTCAGTGGCCACACCGCCGGATAGAATATTTTTTCCTTCAACAATTTCGTTTTCCATTTTACGTTCCTCTTATTTTTCGGAGTCCAGTGGAGCCGGAAGAGCCTTCACAAATTTTTCCATCTCGTCCCTGTCCGATACCAAAGCTATTTTTTTGAGTTCATTTTTTTCACCGCATATTTCCTTCACGACCCTCTCCTTCAAATCAAGACGGTTGAGTGAGGAAAAGTCTTTTTCGTTCAGCACATAGTTTTCCAGAATCTCCTCGCAACGGTTTTCAATGTGCGCCTCGCAGGACTTGTTGAGCCAAAAAACAAATCCTGTAAAAATCATCAGAGCGCAAAACTGACAGACTGTGTAGAGCATTCCCGGATTGACCGAATACTCTCCAGTCGAAAGAATTTTTTTCAAAAGCGGCTCCACAAATTTCATTATGTCGTTAAAAAACTTGTCGAACGCAAATATACCGATTCCTAAAATCAGA
>DGGQ01000169.1:0-8123 GCA_002392275.1 Treponema sp. UBA3870 | reverse complement strand
CCCCGCCACAACAAGAATAACAATGCCGACCCATCCAGAAAAAATTGAAAGCACAAACGTGACCGTCTTTTTTACTGCGGAACCGACGGCCCTGCATCCGGAAAGAAAAAAATTTTTCGCATCAAACTTTCCGCCGCGCATTTTTGTTGACTCAATCTCAAGATTCGCCTTTCCAATTTTTGAGACATGGCGCACTATCGACAGAGCGGCGAAAATCGACAGACCAAAAATCACATAGCGCAAGGTACTGTTTCCCTCGGCAAACTGGTTGTAAATATTTTCGTCCACAAGATAAAAAACAAAGAGCTTCAAAATAAAAAGCACGAAACCAAAAATCAAAGTACGCGCGGGACTCGCCCCGGTGAATCTAACTTTTTTAGTCCTCATTCCCTGTGCGAAAGTGCTTCCAAGAAGATACATCAGCATGACGACAATCTCCATGAACCCAATGCCGGACAGAGGAAAAAGAACCACGTTGAAAAATCCGCAGCTGAAAAAAGTGTACGCAAAAAATTCAATCAAATCGCAGAACGAAAAATTTTTTCTTTCACCTGAGCAGGCATGGACGTACTCGTAGATGTTGAATGCGTTCAGAATTGCTATAACAAAAAAAAGCATCAGCGAAAAATAATTATTGACCGCAAGACGCACATACCCCGCCCTCGACTGGTAGATTACGGACAGAAGAAAACATAGCATGCCGATTCCAAGAAGCAGACTCTTTTTTGAATACTCGCTGAAAACTGTGTTCCTAATTTTTTTTGCACTCATACCCGCCACCTATTTTTTTTCAATCGGAATTGTGTACCAGGGAAAAGAACCTAGAAAAAGGTCCCGAAGAAAATGTCTGTTGATTTTTTCCACACACCACCAGTGCATTTTTTCAAGAGCGTCCCTCTGTCGCACGCATGTTCCATTTTCACCAAGCTGCGCGCTATAGTCGCTCTGGATTTTTTCAATCTCCTTTTGAATCTGGGAAACCTCGACATCCGAGTCGCCGGAACTTTTTTTCTTAGCGGAAATGTACAGACAGATTATGTCCGCCTCAGTCGATGTGATTGTCACAGCACCCGACTCAATAAAAGTCGCAATGTATTTTTCATAAAGTTCCAGATTTGATGCGTTGTTTTTTTTCTGGTTGCTTCCCTTGCCCTGCTCAAAATATTTTATGCAGAAATACGGAATCACCTCAAGATAATGGATTATGTTCTGTACTTTGTTTTTTTCAAAAAAGTCTTTTAAATCAACCGAACGTAATACAAAATACAGTGTGCTGAGGGACTCAATTTTTTTTGCATCCTTGGTCTTTGCTGCCTGCCTGAGATAATAGTTTTTGAAATTTCCAAGATACTCAAGAACTGCCGCGTCCGAAAAATTTTTGTCGAGCGCATCAATTTTTTCAACAGCCGAATCTCCGTCGCCATTCTCAATGTCCATTATGATTTTCTGCACGGAAAGTACATCGGGATTCTGCGAGTCGGCCTTTGTCACCGCCTGAATCTCCATGACCGCCGAGGAGCTTGCGACATACTGGACAATGACGGTTGAACAGAACCCCACAAGAACAAGTCCAAGCACGGTGCGCAAAATGTTTGCAAAAGTCTGTTTTCTTCGGTCGATTCTTCTACTCAATTTTTTCTCCTAAAAAATCCGTCAATATATAATCATTCCAATTATAAGACAAGACTACCGTATTTTCAAGAATAATATTAAATGATATTCTGTCGGGGAGGAAAATATGCGAATTACTTTACTCTGCAAGGTTGTTGACAACTACGGCGACATTGGTTTTGTGTACAGGCTTTCAAGGAACCTTGCCGAAAGAAATCCGGCGCTGGAAATAACTTTGGTCGTGAGCAATCTGGAATCATTTTCAGCGATGGCACCCGGAATCAAAAATGCTCCGGTCCAAAAATTTTGTGGATGGGACATTCTGGACTGGAACGCAGAAAATGACTGCCGGATGTTTTCCAAAAAAAATCCGTCCACTGTGATTCTTGAATGTTTCCAGTGCGGCAGACCAGGGTGGCTTGATGAAATCCTGTTTGACAAAGGGCGGACCCAGACAGTGCAGATTGTGAATGTCGAATACCTCACCGCAGAAAAATGGGCGGACGATTTTCACCTTCTCAAAAGCGGAACACGCTCGTCCCTTGTAAAAAAAATAAATTTCATGCCGGGCTTCACAAAAAAAACCGGGGGACTTGTTTTAGACAATGATTTTATGGAAAGTCTTTCGGACAGAAAATCCGCGATAAAAAAACTCATGAGCTGTGTTGAGAAAAAAAACGGAGGCGGTCTTTCAAAACAGATTGCAGAAATGCTTGGGAACGGAGAAGAAAAAAAACTTTTCAATGTGACAGTCTTCGCCTATGAAAAAAATCTCGACGCAATGGTTTTGGCATTAAAAGAATTCCAGACACTTCAGAAAAAAAGCAATCCAGATTTCGAACTGAATGTTTTTGCGCCCCCCGGGCTCAGTTTTGAATGTTTTGAAAAATCATGGAACAAATTTGGCAAACCATTTTCCATGGTCCCGCTTCCATACCTAAGCCAGACGGCATGGGACGCGCTGCTTGTTTTGTGCGACTTCAATTTCATCCGAGGGGAGGACTCTTTTTCACGGGCCTGTCTTTCGGGAAAACCATTTATCTGGAACGCCTACAGGCAGGACGAAGAATTCCAGCTTGTGAAAGTCCAGGCATTTGTTGATTTAATTGAGCCATATTTTATAGAAGAAAACCGTCAAAAGGAATTTGAAGACTACCGTGACGCGATGATGGTCTACAACAAAAGTCCAGACGCAGAGCCATGTCCGGATGCATTCGATGCGACAAGGGGATGCGACATGGACAAGGACGAGGGAAAAGCAATCCTGCATGTCCTGAAAAATTTTTCACGACAGCGCAAAACATTCCAGACCTTCAGCAAGTCGCTAATCTCAAACGGCAACCTGACTGAAAATCTGGAGCATCTTGTTTTCGAGTCGGACCAGCGGCTAGGGTCTTAACAGCTTTGGAAGTCCATTTGAAAAAGCAAGAGGAACCTCCCCCTGAATCAACGGGCGGATGTAGTCAACAATTTTGTCCGTAACATATCCGTCGCAGATCCATTCGGTCGGGACCTTTTTTTCTATGTTCGCAATCTCGCTGACATCGCATGTTCTGATTTCGCATCTGTATGGATTTTCGCAAGTCCTCTCAAAATATGCAACCCTTCCGGTCTCTCCATTAAAAGCTGCCTTGGCGGACTCGTATCCAACCATGAACGCCTCCTCGACATCGGTGAGGCTTGCAATATGGGAAGCGCATCTCTGCAATGTCGAAAGCTCTATGGCACGGCACTTGATTCCGCCGAGACTGGACTTGATTTTTCCCTCAAGATATTTTCCCGCGCCACTCAAAAGTCTGTGTCCAAAAACATCCTCCGCTCCATCACCTGAGGCAAGTTCGCAGACAAATCTTCCGTCGGAAACTTTTATTCCCTCGCTTGCAGCAACAACCACGGAACCTTTTTTTCTGGCAAGATTTTCAACTTTTCCAAGGAAGTCATCGACATCAAAAATCTTTTCTGGAAGATAGATAAAATCAGCACCCTCACAGTCATCTGATTTTGCAAGAGCGGCACTAGCGGAAAGCCAACCAGCGTTCCGTCCCATGATTTCAATAATCGTTACGGCGGGGACATCGTAGATTCGGCAGTCGCACACAAGTTCCCTCACGGCAGTCGCAATGAATTTTGCCGCGCTTCCAAATCCGGGGGAATGGTCGGTAACCGCAAGGTCATTGTCAATTGTCTTCGGCACACCCATGAACCTGATTTCGGAGCCAATTTTTTTTCCATAATCCGAAAGTTTTTTGATTGTGTCCATCGAGTCGTTTCCGCCGATGTAAAGAAAATATTTCACATCCATTTCATCAAGGCTATTGAAAATCTTCGTGTAGATTTCTGCTCCACCAGATGGGTCGGGAAGTTTGTATCGGCAAGAACCAAGATAGGATGCCGGTGTCTGTTTCAGAAGATTGATTTTTTCGTCGGAATCAAACAAGGATGACAAATCAACATTGTCACCACGCAGGAATCCCTTGATTCCATTTTTCATTCCATAAATCTTTTGCACACCAAGATTCCGTGCCGCAGAAAAAACGCCCGCCAGACTTGAATTAATCACAGCCGTCGGTCCACCGGACTGTCCAACAATCAGATTCGCCATGAGAGAACTCCCAAAAATTTTTTATAAACTCGGAAAATATATTAACACAACGCGTAAAAAATTTAAAGTGAAACGTCGGAATCCACGCACCATATGACATCATAGATGCTGAATCAAGTTTTGCATGATATTATTTTTTGTAGAGCCCCGCCTTACGGCAAATCGCTTGCACTTACACACAGAGCTGGGAAGATGCCAAGAGTGTCCTTTGCATATCCTGAATACCCCACCATGCCATTGCCTCACTTGACCTCATGTCATTGCCGTGCACCGACACGGCAATCTCTTTTCAATAGGGATTATCGGATCACGCCCGATAATGACGCAAACAGCCCGATACTGATGCACGCTGACTTAAAAACCGTTCAGCAGCACGATGGCGGGGACGATACCTATGTTATCCCCAGTGACACCTCCATCATGCCCTATCGTAGCGTCGCCTTTTACAAAACGAGACTGATTGGAATTTGAGTCTCTCGGGCTTCTGAGCCACCAGTTGCTTTCATATTTTCCGTCATCCCAATGGCTCTGGAATACGTGCTTTGCCTTTGCATAATCCGTTGTGCGGACAAGGCGCATACCAAAATTCTTCCATGTTGGATCTGTGTTAAAGCCATAAGAGGAATTTGTCGCTTCCTGCACACTCAGAACAAAAACCTTGTCTTTGGTAGAGCCATAAGCAAAAACATTGTTACCTTTGTTCCATTCATTTGCGTTTCTCTGGGTATTCGTGCTTCTTGCGCTGTTATCCACATCCCCTTCAAAAATCAAAGCCTGGGCGCTCGAAGTAAAGGCCCTCTGCAAAAAGCCGCTTCCCTGATAGGTTTTTGATTGGGGGTCGTCGCTTTCGTATTTACCGTTCAGGAAGGCCCTCAGTGTTGAATATTTATAGTCATTTGGATTTACCGTATTGCCATTGACAGACCTTGTTGAGGTTGAGGTATAATAAACGCTGCGGTCAAGATTTCTTTTTGCAATCAAAAGTCTTTTTCCATTGTAATCACCAGAAGCGAAACGCCACTCAATCGGCTGGACCTTAAAGCAATACAGCGTGTTGTTTGCCATGTGCTGACCGTTAGACATCATGTTGCCATTGCCCGACTGAGTTGCGACCCATGAAGTACATAGTTCGTAGAAATAACCGTCGCTTCCTATAAACCAACCGTTATAAACAGGATTTGTCGTATAACTTGAAATCGAAGACACATTCTGCGGATAGTCACCGAATTTGCAGTACCACCAGCCATCGGACGCTTGATAGAATGTAGGAGCCTGTGTGAGCGCGTCTTTTTTGGCGATGAAATATGTGCCGGAAATCACAGGACTCTTTGATATACTTCCCTCTGAATATGTATATGAAAGAGGCCAGCTTGAGTTATATGAACTTCTTGTCGGAATAGAATAATTTGAAGTTACATCAACAGAACTTCCATCCGAATAATACTTTTTCGCTGTAATTCCGTAATCAGCAATTTTGTCTCCAACAAGGAAGACGTTATCCGCATGGCTTGCATTCACTCCTGTAAAATCGGGAGTTCCCGTAAGCTCAAATCCCGTAAGGAATTTCGGAATCGTCTTTTCAATTTCATTTCCAGCGTAGTCAGTAAATTTTACTTTCACATCATAAGCCTTGCCAGATCTAATGTCCGTTATGTCTCCCGACACAGTTCCCTTCGCAATCGGTTCAGAGCTTGTCATGGTGGAGCCGGTCTCTCCGTAAATGATTTCCGCCTTTTTCAAATCAATATAGTCGGACCAAGCGAGAGTGTATGTGGTGCTGTTCGAACTGCTTACTGTCGGCATACTGATTTCGGGAGCCTTTGTGTCCACCGCAAAATAAAATTTTCCGTCCTCGGGGTATGTCATGGAATTGTTGCTTCTGTCCTTGAAGTCGAAATTCATTTCATATACTCCATCGCCAAGGCTCAGATTCTCATTCGCAAAATCTATTGTCCCCTTGAAAGCACCTTCATCCGATGAGACATTCTGGAAATCAATTTTTAGGTTATACTCAGCCTGATCAGCAGCACCCAGCTCCGCATAGTTTTCTCCGTAGATTTTCTTTAGATTCAGCATGAAGAAGGAGCTTGGACCCGATCCATAGTTCTGCTCCTGCACGCGGATGTCGAGACTAAGTTTTCCGTCCTTCATAAATTTCAAAGTGTCAAATCCGCTTCCGCCAGTGCCGATTGTATGGGACTCCTCTTTTGAAATCTGCTCCGTGCCGCCGACTTTAACAGAGAACAAATCATTGTCACCGGATTTTGAAACCACAAGGGACTGCGTGTCGGTCTCTCCGTTGACCTGGTACATCCACATTTTGCTTCCCGCCATCTCAACAGGCTTTCCCTGCTCCGTGTAGAAAAATCCCTTCTCCAGCCGGACAAGCACCTGCGTGTAGTCGTCAATAACACGCCCCCCGTTTTTGTTGACCGCGATTGAAAGTGTGCTTGCGTCATCAAAACACGGACCTTCGAAGCAGTCGTTGATGTTCTGGCCTGTCTTTTTATTTGTGATTGATATGTTCTTGAAATAGGTTTTGCCGTCTTTCTTTATGTGTCCGTATTTTTTTTCTCCGTCACGCGGCAGAAAGATTTCAACACCGCTATTTTTCAGAGAATCAATTTCGTCGGCGGTGTAGTAGATGGAATACGGATCCATGTTGCAGTTGAACAAAATCTGGATTGTAGTGTCCTTCAACATTCCCGTCGCGATTGGCGTGTACGATATAATCTGTGGCCGCTCCATAACCACGCTTCTGACACCAAGCGGCATATCCGGGACCAGATCCTTCAAAAGTTTTATTGATGTCTCGTCGCTGTATGGATCTGAAATCTCGATGTATTCAGAGGAGTCCACGGTCTCGTCAGTTTTTGTGTTGAAAACCTCCCAGCGGATGAACTGGAAGTCCAAATCGCTCTCAAAGGAGATGTCCATGCTCTGTGTCACCTTCAGCTGGTACTGTCCCTTTGCCGGTGAAAATTTTCCTCTGGAGCCTTCAAGGAGAATCTGAAAATATGGGGCATTCGCGAGTGCCACCTGGTCCTCAATCTGTTTTCTAAGGTCCGCGCCGTTAAAAAAGTTTTCGCAGGATAGAATCAGAAGCAGGGAAAATAATACCCCCCCCCGTACCAAGTTTTTCAAGCACACAAATCTTTTTTTCATGCGGGGCCTCCATCAAGAAGATTATAACAAAAATCAAACCGGATGTCATTTTTTTTGGGAAAAAATTGTCAAAAATCAAAAACACGCTGTCACTGTCTTTAGGCCACCCTACCCGAAATCAAAAAAATGTAGTATACTATAGTTATGAGCGTAGAAGATTTCATGTCCGAAGAAGAATATGTGGCGCAGATGAGGACAGGTGCGCTGCTTAATCCTCGTGTTGACTCCACCTTCAAGGCTTTGTTCACACAGCCCACGACGGAATCCAAGGAGGCTTTGCACAGTTTTCTTGAGGCGGCAACCGAGCGGAAGATAAAGAGCTTCACCCTTTCGCCCAACGATGCACCCGGCATGTTTCCAGGACAGAGGGGCGTGAGCTATGACATCCTCTGTGTCTTTGACGACGGACTTTCCGCCAACATTGAGATGCAGGCCTTCAACCAAAAATATGATTATGGAAAAAGGGCCGAGTATCAGGTGGCGAGGCTTGAGACAACGTACCTGAAATCAGGTGCCGGCTGGGAAAAGGCTCCGGTAGTCTTCCAGATAAGCGTCCTGGATTTTACATACAACAAGGATGAGGAGGACAGCAAAAAAGTCGTGAGCCGCTATGCCATGAGGACAAAGGACGGAAATGAGCTTTCAAACACACTCAACATAATTTTCATCGAGCTGCCAAAGGTTGAGAGACTGGAAGATAGCCTTGACACGAACACGGCGCTTGAGAACTGGGCATTGTTCCTAA
>DGGQ01000057.1 GCA_002392275.1 Treponema sp. UBA3870 | reverse complement strand
CTCGTTAAGAATTTCCGCGTACAGAGATTTCAAATCCATCGTTTTCTCCTTAGTCCCTGAATCCAGACCAGCCACGAACTTTCGCAAGTTTTTCGGCAAACAGTTCAACTTCCTGCTCGGTGTTGTAAAAATAGAGGCTCGCCCTTGCCGTGCTTCCGACACCAAGTTTCTGCATCAAAGGCTGCGCGCAGTGATGTCCTGCACGTATCGCGATATTTTCCGAATCAAGGATGGATGCAATGTCATGTGGATGCACACCGTCTATTGTGAATGTAACAATTCCGCAGTGGCGAGCAGGATTGTCGCTTCCAATTATCTTCACATGGGGAATGTTCCTCATTTTTTCAATCAATAGCTCGGCAAGTGCGTTGTCGTTTTTCTCAATCTCATCGATTCCAATATTTTTAACATAGTTAATGGCGGCCGCAAGACCAACTGCCCCAGATGCGTTCACAGTTCCAGCCTCAAATTTATGAGGAACCTCGGCATAGGTCGCGCTGTCCCTTGTGACATACTCAATCATCTCACCGCCGCGAAGAAATGGTGGCATCTCCTCCAGCAGCCTGATTTTACCAAAAAGTACTCCGATTCCCATTGGACCACAGATTTTATGCCCGGAGAACGCAAGAAAATCAGCACCAAGCGCGACAACATCAACAGGGATATGGGGAACACTCTGGGCGGCATCAACAACAACGACAGCACCCTTTCCGCCGTTTCCGACCGAATGTGCGTAATCAGCAATCTGGCGAACGGGATTTGTCACTCCAAGCACATTGCTCACGTGGGTTATGGACACAATCTTGGTTTTTGGACCAATCTTTGATTTCCACTCCACCTCGCTGATTGTTCCATCCAAATCCGACTCAAGAAAAACGAGTGTCGCTCCCTTTGTTTTGCACACCATCTGCCACGGAAGGAGGTTTGAATGGTGCTCCATGCATGACACAACAATCTCGTCGCCGGGACCAACGTTTGCAAGTCCATAGCTGTACGCGACAAGATTAAGACTCTCGGACGCATTGCGGGTAAAAATAATCTCATTGCTCTTGGCATTCAAAAAATCGGCCACGGTTCGTCTGGAATCCTCGTACATATCGGTAGCCCTGACGGAAAGAGCGTAGAGTCCCCTCAGAGGATTTGCGTTCGCTGTCTCGTAAAAATTTTTTACGGCATCAATAACACAGGAAGGTCTCTGGGTTGTTGCGGCATTGTCAAAATAAATCAAATCCCTGGTCGCGCCTCCTGACAGAAGCGGAAAATCTTTTTTTATTGATTTGGAATCAATCATAGCGAATCCTCCAGATAGCTTTGGATTTTTTCTCTAATTTTTTCGTCGGGAACATTTCTTGCCACGGCGTTTATTCTGCTTCTAATCATCAGATTGCGGGCGGTCTCCCTGTCGATTCCCCGTGTCTCAAAATAAAGAAGCTCGTCCTCGTTCAGCCGACCGATTGTTGAGCCATGCCGTCCGTCAACACTTTCCTCGCCGCAAAGGATTACGGGCATGGATTTGTTGACAGTCTCGCGTCCCAAAAGAAGGATTCCCTCCTGCTCGTCGCCGACTGAATCAACACAGCCCTTGACAAAATCAATTGTACCGCGCCATGCCTTTTTTGATTTTCCATCAAGGACTCCGTTTGCAATTGAGAGACTTTTTGTTGAGCCGCCATTGTGCTGAGCGATATAGTTGATGTCAATTGCGCGCTCGCCGGACATAAAATATCCGTTCCTGACGGTGGATTCGGCACCATGGCCATCAAGAACGACACGGCTTCCAGTGACAGTCTGTGACGCTCCCAAATCAACCTGGGTCAAAGCGAACGATGAGTTTTCAGACAGGACCGCACCCACGCAGTTGTAGTGGACCATGTTTTTTCCCAAAAGGTTTACGGTCGAAACATCCACCTTTGAATTTTCTCCACAGCAGATTCGGATTCTATGTCCAAAAAGTCCGCCGCCTTCACCGCCAAGATAGACAAAAACAAGTGAGGCTGTCGAACCGCTTTCCGCATGGACTATGGTTTCCGCCGCCTGATTTTTTGTTCCGTCGGGGCTGAATGTGAAAACCAGTGGAGGATTCGTCGGGCATCCGTTTTTGATTGTGACAAGGTTCGCATAAATGCCAACAGATTTTGCGGCGCCCTCAACTTTCGAGTCAAAATCATTACCGGCCTGGGTCGCGACATCAACAGTGGGATGGAAATCTGCAAGGGGAATCTTTTTTACCTCGACACAATTCGACACATTCTCAAGCGAAAAATCTATCCCAGAATCAATGGAGCCATCCAGATGCCCATGGTTTATGTGCAGGTGGTTCCATGTAAGAGAGGGGAAGGCATTCACATCTCCGGAAACAGAGTTGGTATTGAAAACTTTATTTTCCATCACATAGTTCCTTTCATTTCTAGCTTGATAAGATTGTTCATCTCGACAGCGTATTCAAGAGGAAGCTCCTTGCGCACCGGGTTCGCAAATCCTGACACAATCAGCGACCTTGCCTCGTCCTCCGGCAGTCCCCTGCTCATCAGATAGAAGATTGCCTTGTTCGATATGCGTCCAATCCTTGCCTCGTGTCCAACATCGCAGTCGTCGGTCATTATGTTCAT
>DGGQ01000061.1 GCA_002392275.1 Treponema sp. UBA3870 | reverse complement strand
TGTAAACATGAAGCAGGTGCTTCTGGCTCCGATTCCGCTGCCGGAAAATAAAAAGTTTTTTCTGGCCATCACAAATGGTTTAACCGCGCGTTCCGCTGCGTTCGTGTCCGGTGTCAAAAATGAATAGTCCAGATAATTTGTAAGTTTGTCCCAGCGCTTCAGGCAGTAGTTTATGGCCTCCGCGGTTTTTGAAGAGCTCAAAATTGCGGCAGCCTGCTGTTTTTCCAAAAGCCAGGAATGAAACCTGTCAAAGATGGGCTTGACTTTTTCCTTGCGGAGCCTTAAGAAATCAGCATCGGAAATTTTCTTTTCCCTGAATAAATCCCGCAGTTTATTTTCGGCCGTAAAAATCTCTTCGTATCTTAACCGCTTCCCTTGCCGTTTTTGAGCCCGTAGCCTTTACTGCATCTGCGAAATATCGTCTTGCATGAACATTACAGTTTTAGTGGGCAAGTTTTTGTCTAGGATGGTTTTCGTTCCAGAAATCAACGGCAGAATCATAACCTGAGTATCCGTCGGACTGCAGGACGCAGCCTTCAAAGCCGTCCAAAAACTCCAGCACGTTTTTACCACTCCGAGTCCATTTAAAATTGTAAAGATGAACAGGATGCGTTTCTTCCCCGCCTCGCACTACCCATAAACACATGGGCCAGAAGTTCCGGTGTTGCAATTGAACGCTCAATAATCCGCCTGTCGCTTGCAATTTTTGTGACGGGGGTACGTCATCGTTCACGCAGTTGGGGCACTCGTAAACTTTCTTTTCGATAACTTCGATGTATTCATAGCTTGGAACATGAACAATCCGCTCGCTGACCTGAACGCGGACCTTTGCCATTTCTGTTCCGCATTTGTCGCAGATTCTCTCTGATTCCGGAAGGGAGATTACGTAGCGGCGTTTCGGAAGGTTGGCGTTCATTTTCGAGGCAGCTTTACGGCCTGCATTTGATTTTTTAGCTGATTTTGATTCATCAGAAACTGGAATTTCTGTTTCTTCGTATGATTCCGAGTTTTCCTCTTTTACGGCATTTTCGGGAGTCTGGTCTTCAATGTCAAAGGGAAGTTCTTTCTGGTCGCTGTTTATGCGTGATGACTTTTCAGAACGGGCTGCAAATTCACGCGCGCGCTTAATTGCCAGCGGCTCGTTTAAGCGTTCAATATGACCCTGACGTGGTTCATATCGAGCTTCTGGCGGGCAAACGGAATCTTAGTTCCATTGCCATAATGAAATCCACTAAAAATCCGTAATGGGTAAGTGTTCAAAGCATGATGACAGGAGGCTGGTACACCTATGACCTCAAGAATCAATGCTGGGAGTCTGTCTGCACGTGAAATAAATGCTGCCATAGATGTCTCTCAGCTCTATGAAAAGATAGACTTGTCAAAGACTGAGCTTATGCGTGACAAGGAGGGAAATCTATGTGGCGGCTGGAAAAACACGTCAATCAAGTATATGGCAGCCAGTGATGTAATCTGGAAAAGGAGGCCGCAAAGAGCAAGATTACAACTGGACTCAAGAATTCTTACGGCCTGATTTATGACTTTGACTATCGAATGCGACTTGCCCTGTTCTATTCAAGCATTGAACTGAGGGAAACCACGCTCAACCGCGATTACTCAGAAACAGAAATTCTTCGTTAAAAGCAAAGTGCGATAGATTCGCCATGACTCCCCGGTAGAATATTTACTGGGGAGTTTTTTTGTGTATGGCTCTGTTGATGAAGTGAAGAATATAATTCAGAATCAAATAAACAAGGCACACCGCAGCGATGTAAACAATCACAAGGTGCGGTGGGTTCCCTTCAAATAAGAGGACAGCCGGAAATGGACAGTTCCCTGTTGCAAACTGAACGATTTTTGCAATCATCAGATAAGCCAGAGGAAAAACAAGGCAGGTTGAAATCAACAAGTGATTCTTTATCCTGTTGTGGTTGCAGAAAATTGCCCAATATAAAAACAGCAGTATTGGATTCACAATGTGAATGGACACGAATGCCCCGTCAAGGTTAAGGCGCAGAATAATTGTTGCAAGGAATATGACGAAAACTGTTATCATGCAGTCGGCATAAATCCATTCAGGAAAGAATCTTTTTGCCGCAAGAGAATAAAAGAAGGATGCAATGAGGATAAGACCAACCGTCATTCCGGAAATAAAGCAGTATTCGCTCATGCTGACAGGGTCCTTGCAATACCCCAATATCGTTGCCGTAAGAAAGAGCGCTCCCAGAATCAAGGTAGATGCGCTCCGTATCTTGTCCTTGCCGTTCATTTTTGTATCTCCTTGCCGTAAATTGTATAATACTTTTTTAGCTTTTTGTAGACATCTTTTTCTTTGCGAAGATGTTTTTGATTTTGCTGAACAGCCGGTTTTTTGTGTATTCCTTTTTGAAATCCTTGACGGCAGCCTCCAGGGAAAAATCGTTTCCAAATTTCTGCTTCAGTTCGTCCCAATATTTTATCAGATATATGTACATGTCGGAGACTGTGCGGTGCTTGAAAATCCGTTTTATGTGGTTGGCCTCCAGTGCCTGTATTACCGGCTGGTAAACATTTGTGAACCATGAAAGTGCCGCATCCTCAAACGGAATCTCATCGGTCTTGTCCATGTTGATGTAGTATCTGTGGGTGATTATGTGGTTGTAAATCACGTCGTATTGTCCGGGTGTGGTGAAATCAAGACACCAGTAGTCGGTTATGTCACCGAAATTTGTTTCGGAATAGAACACGCGCTTTTCGTAGTTCAGGACCTGCTTCAAAATATTTTTTTTTGAAGTGCTTGGCTTGAGCTTTATTTCGCTCTGGAGACTCACGACCTCGGCGTCAATGTATTCCTGTCCCTTCATTTTTGCTACAGAGACACGGTGGTTTCCGTCGCGCACAAAAAAAAGTCCACCCGCCTCATACAGACTGATTGGTGGCAGGGTGATTGACTGGAGGACTGCTGAATCTACACGCTCCCATCTGGCTTTGAGGAAGTTGCTCTTTGGAAAAAAATGGTTGTCGAAATCCTTGTAACGACCTTCGCTTCCCACAATCAGTTTGATTGGGACTACCTGCATCCCCTTGTAGACCTCGTTTTTTGGCCGAAGCATCTTTTTTATGTCGGTGAATGAAATAAGCGTGGCCTCTTCTGGATTTAGCAGGTGCTGGATTTCGTTAATAAGCGCCTTGTTGCGGGCCTTGTTGAAATCCTCATCTGTCTGAGAGGATATTAATGACTGAGCCAATGGTTTCTCCTTTTTTCCCCGTGAAATTGGGCTGGTAATCAATGACAAGATGGCTGTAGCAGTTTATCACCATAGTCTCCTTGCTTTGTGTCGTACGGACTGCCTGCAAATCGTACAGATGTATGTGTCCGTGAATCAGCATGGCGGGCTTGAAATGCTCGATGAACCAGTTAAAACACTCGAATCCCTTGTGGCAGGGGTCCTCACGGTCGTGTATGTGCCGGGGAGAGGCGTGCGTCAAAAAAATGTCGCAGCATCTTCCGTAGCGTATTTTGTTCCATATCATTTTGGGGGCAAGCCTTAGAAGCTGCCACTTCATCTGCGCCTCGGTGAACTGGTCTTCGCCTTGGTTGTAGCGTATTGAACCTGAGACTCCCGTAATCAAAAGGGGGGTCTTTTTTCCGTTGGGCAGAGTGAACGAAAGGTTCCTGCACGCAATCGACCTGTTGCTGATGTAGTCGCCCCCGTGCGCCCTGTCCAGTGCCTGCATGGCCGTCATGTTTGACGACTGGGGAATCCTTGTGTTTTTTTTGTTGTAGAGATAGAAGTCCTTCAGGTCATGGTTCCCGAATACAAAGAACATGGGCTTGTTGAGCGCGGTGACAATGAAATCCTGGTACTCCATGGAAAGGTCCCCGGCGCAGATTATTGCATCGATGTCGCTGTACCGTTCCTTGACCGATGTTGAATAAATCAGCGGGTCCACAATGTCCGAGACGCAGAGGAATTTCATTTACAGGGCTGCCTTGGAAAGAATTGTCTCCAGATGCTCCCTGTCAATCAAGATGACCGGGCGTGTTTCAGCGTACTGCAGGGCCAGATTTGTAAAGCCGGAGGATGAAAAAACAATCGCCTTGTAGTACGACAGTTCCTTGAGCTTGTCGGCAATCTTTCTGATTGCGTTGTCTTTGACAGGCTCCGCATCCCTGTGGAAATCCACAAGGAACATCAGCGGACGGGCGTTCCTCCATTCGCCATTTTTGTTTTCCACGCAGACCATGGAACATCCAAACGGTGTCTCGTCCACGCTCTGTGCCTCAAGCTGGTAAGCGTTTGCGACTGTACTTTTGCACAGCTCCACAAAATTCGGTACGCTGGAGGTAAGGTATTCCTTCATACTGTCGTTTGACTGGAGGTCGCGGTATTCCTGCAACTTTTGTGCCACGTCGCGGAACTGTGCGTTCTTCTGCTTGATTTTTTCCCACTGCTCGATTGCCCTTTCGATGTTGTGGGTCTTTTCGTAGCAGGATGCGAGGAAATATCTGGCATAGAGAATGTCGTTTGCCTTCGGGTCCTTGGAACACTGGATTGCGTTGATGAACTCCTGGATTGCGCTCTCGTAGTTCTCTGCCTTCATAAAACAGTTTCCGCGCTCAATAAGGGCCTTCTGTCTGTATTCCGGCGCGCGCTCTGATTTTTCAAATGACTTGAGGGCTGCACCGTAGTTTCCAGTTTCCATCAGGAGTTTGCCCTGGTAGTAGTAGTTTGACCAACATTCCGGCTCCAGCCTAAGTGCCTGGTCGATTTCTGACTGCGCGGACACGTACTGCTTGTTCTTCAAAAAAATGTAGCCCAGCGCGGAGTGTGCCTTGGAATGTTTTTTGTTCACGCCGATGGTCTTCTGGTACATTCCGACCGCCATGCTTGTGTCGCCACTTGCCTCGTAGATTTTTCCAGCATTGTAGAAGTTTTCGGCGTTCTGTGGCTCCAGCTTTGTGAGGAGAAGGTATTCCCTGAGCGCGGACTCCTCTTCGCCATATTTATGGTAAAGTTTGGTGAGATTCTTCCTTAAATTGATTTCCGGAATCGATCCGTCAAGCACTGCATTGTCGTTCACGGCCTTGAACTCTATGTAAGCCTGCTCCTGCTTGCCCGATGCCATATAAGTCTCTCCAAGCCAGTAGTGTGCCTCATAGTCCCTTGAGTTTTTGGTCAGAATTGCCTTTGCGATTTTCTCGGCGGCCTGGTATTTTCCATCCTTGATAAGCTTTTTTATGCTTCCAATCTTTTTGGGTGCGAGTATGTTGCGTATAAGCATAACTGCGGCGAAAACTATTATTGCGACAAGCACTAGGCTTATAATCAGAATGACTGGATTCATATATCCAAATACCCCTTTCTCATATTCTTGGTTGCGGGTGGCAGATTCCACCCTGACATTTTTTTTGTTTCGGCTGCCAGAAAACCGGAATTTTGGGGACTTACCGCAGAATATCCGCCACGGAAAGTTACCTTGGCAATATATTATTGTTTTCAGTTTGTATTATGGTAATGTTGCATGTCATCTGCGAGTTGCAACTATTGAAAGATTAACTGTTTTATGCGAATATGTCAAATGGTAATGAGGAGGTTGTATTGATGAAGACAAATATCCTTAAAAAAATCCTTCCAGCTGTTTTCCTGGTGCTGTTTTCGGGGATGTCTGCATTCGCGCAAAACTCAAATTTCACCAAAGGGGAAGAGTATTTTAGAAAGAACGAACCGTCAAAGGCTATACCGTTTCTGGAGACCTCAATAACAGAGGGCGGAAATCCGAGGGCTTACATATATCTGGCCCTTTCCTACTACCAGCTTGAGCGGTATTCCGAGGCTCTGGAGGTCTGCAACAAGGGAATGCTTGCTACAGGGACCAACAAGAAGATAATCGCCTACAACGCTGGAAACATAGCTTTCAAGATGGAAAACTATGGTGCGGCGGAAAAATGGTACACAATGGCAATATCGGCGGACACTACCTATTCCCCGGCCATACTCAACAGGGCGCAGGCTCTATTGAAGCAGGGCAGGTACAAGGAAAGCCGTGAGGACTATATACGCTATCAGGAGCTTAGACCCGACAACTCACAGTACGATGAAATCCAGGTGATAATTGGACTTCTTGATGAGGAGGTCCAGAAGATTGCCCAGGAGGAAGAAAAGATAAGGGTCGAGGAAGCCAGAATCCAGGCTGAGAACGCACGTATTGAGGCTGAGAATGCCCGTGTGGCGGCGGAAAAGGCTGCAATCGAGGAAGCCGCGCGTATTGAGGCAGAAAGAGCCGCCGAGGAAGCTAGAATCCAGGCCGCAAGAGCAGAAGCCGAAGCAAGGGCCGCAGCGGAAAAAGCCGCGGAAGCAGAAAGACAGGCCGCCGCCGAGGCAGAAAGAAAACGCAGATTACTAGAAGACGTTGCTGCTTCACTGCAGGACGCAGAAACAAAAAATATGTCAGCAGGTGCTGAAGGAACGGTAGACTATGGCTACGAATCAGAGCTCGAATAAAGAAAACGGTACGGCAAAGACCGGAACAAAGAAAACAACTACAAGATCGACAACGGGAACAGCCCGTTCAACCCCCGGAACACGTTCCGCATCAGGGACCCGCTCCGCCGCTGCGGAAAAGACTGCCGCATCCAGAACCGCAAGACCGGCTGGAACAACAAAAACGGCATCCTCTTCGACGGGGGCAGGAAGAAAAACGTCCTCAACCGCAAGAACGAGCGTTGGACCGGGAACCAAAGCTCCAGCAAGGACCGTATCGACAGCAAAGACCGTGGGAACCGCAAAAGCCGCTCCTGCAAAAACAAGTACCAGGGCGGCCTCAAAACCTGTGTCCACGGAAAAAACTGTGGCCGCCGCTACAGCTGCATCCGCATCAACAGCATCGGCCTCAACCGCGGATCTTTTTTCAAGCACACCGTACTCCTCTGCCGGAACGTCGAACGCTTCTTCGTCCGTAAAATCCACGGTGGCAAAGAAATCAACATTCAATGACGATGTTGCGGACTATCTTGGTGTCTCTGGAAAATCTGACTACTTGGTTCCTAAATCTTCCGATGTCCCGTCGGAAAGCACCGAGAGCGCATCATTTGGTTCCGGGTATTCTTCAAGCTCCAGATTCTCGGGCGAAAGTGAACAATCGTCCCTGTCATCCTCATCTGGATATTCCGGTGGAGACGACGAGCCTCCTTCATCTTTTGGCGGTGATGATGGTGGATATGGAAACGGCGGAGATTCCGATGACAGAAAGGAAAAAAAGTCCAAGGCCATGCCTGCCATTCTGATTACGACCGGTGTTGTCCTTATGGCTGGAATTGG
>DGGQ01000125.1:1536-6389 GCA_002392275.1 Treponema sp. UBA3870 | reverse complement strand
TCAAAGATTACTGAGCTTGACACACAGTTCAAGTTCAACACAAACCTTCTGAAATATCTTTTTGTTTTGAAAGAAGAGAAGAGCGCGTAAGGTTTTTCCGCGTTTTCAAAAGGAGTTAATAATGTCTACAGATTTGAATAGCGTTGTCCTTATCGGAAGACTCACAAGGGATGCCGAGTTGACTTATCTTCAGTCCGGCTCTGCTGTCGCAAACATCTCCATAGCCTCCAACCGCAACAGGAAGGAAGGCGACCAGTGGATTAGCGAGGTGAACTATTTTGATGTCTCCCTATTTGGAAAGCAGGCAGAAAGTCTGAAGCAGTACCTTTTGAAAGGAAAACAGATTGCCATACAGGGGTCACTGAAGCAGGACCGCTGGGAAAAGGATGGCCAGAAGTTCAGCAAGATTCGCATAATCGCAAACAGCGTGGAGCTTCTGGGCGGAAAGTCTGAGGGCGGTGGATTTTCATCTGGAAATGGGTACGGTGGAAACTCTTTCACAGGCTCACAGTCCTACGCAGGAAATTCTACCGGCGGATACCAGCCCAAGGGGGGCTACGGTGCAGGCCAGCCAGCTTATGACCAGAGCGGTGCGGCGGATTCCTTTGGTGGCAACAACGAGGACTTTCCTGAGGAAATTCCGTTCTAGGTTTTTCGACCAGGAAACAACATTTTTTTACCAATATCCATTTACAGGAGAAAAACAATGTCTGATGAAGTAGAAGAAAAGGACGAGGAAATAACAACTGAGCAGCTGCAGGACCAGGGCCGCGAGGATGAAGCCCGCAACGGTCGCAACGGAAAGGGAAAGACTTTCTTCAAGAAGAAGGTCTGCCGTTTCTGTGCAAACAAGAGCAAGATTGACTACAAGGAGGCCGATGTTCTCCGCCGCTTTATGACAGAGCGTGGCAAGATTCTTCCCCGCCGCATAACTGGAACATGCGCAAAGCACCAGAGGGAACTTACAAACGCCATCAAACGCGGACGCGCAATCTGCCTTCTGCCATTTGTGGCCGATTAATTTTTTGGAAATCTGGGACATGCGGGAAGATTTCCGTGTGCCCCGTGTTGATTCAATTTTGTCGCTGGCAATCCAACTCCTGGTGATGCGGTGGCAAGGATTCCTGATATGGAATCAACTTTTTAATAGGAGCTTGAACAAATGAAAGTTATTCTTAATGACGACGTTAAATATGTTGGTGAAATGGGCGATGTAAAGAATGTCGCTGACGGATACTTCCGCAACTACCTTTTCCCACGCGGACTGGCTGTTCCTTACAACAAGGAAACTGTTGCATACTTCGAGGGAAAGAAAGCTGAAATCGAGGCCCGCAAGGAAAAGAAGCGCGCTGACAGCAAGTCCCTCAAGGAGAAGCTTGAAGGACTGACCATCGAGCTGGCTGTTCCTGCCGCCGCAAACGGAAAACTCTTCGGAGCCGTTACAAATCTTACTCTTGCGAACTACTTTACAGCAAATGGCTATGAAATCGAGCGCAAGCGTATCGAGGTTCCAGGAATCTCAATCAAGACTGTCGGAAACTATACATTCAAGGTCCATCTTTATGAGGGAGCCATTGCCGAAGTCAAGCTGTCTATAAAGGGACAGGAGGATGAAAGCAAGAAGGCTGAACCAAAGAAGGAAGCAGCCCAGAAAGAGGAAGTCCAGAAGGAGCCTGCAAAGGAAGAATCTGCCGATGAGCCAAAAGCTGAGTAAGCCGGAAAGTCAATGAGGGGGTCTCCGTAACGATTTCGGAGCTTCCCTTGTGTAAAAGGCCTGCGGGAAACTGTGGGTCTTTTTTTTACATTTTTTCAGATTATGGAGGAAACAGATGGAATTAAAGGACAAAGTGCCACCACACAACCAGGAGGCGGAGCAGGCCACAATCGGTGCCATGCTTCTTGATTGGAATGCGGTTGACGAGGTGGTTTCCTATCTTCATTCCTCCCATTTCTACGACCAGCGAAACCAGATTATCTTTGACTCGCTCGTCCATCTGTCGGAATCAAGCGTGAAGGGTGACATGCTCACATTGATTGACGATCTCCAGAAAAATGGCAAACTGGAGGCCGCGGGAGGTGTGTCCTATATTTCTGCGCTCACGGACCAGGTTCCAACAAGCTCCAACATAGACTACTATGCAAAAATTGTTCTGGACCAGGCGATAAGGCGAAACCTAATCAAAATCTCCCAGGACATAAAGGCGTCCAGCTTTGACGAGACCCAGCCCAGCAGACGGATTCTTGAGGAGGCGGAGCAGAGGATTTTTTCATTGACCGATGCAAACGCCGGCTCCCAGATTCTTGAGATGAAGGATGTTATTCCTCCCGCAATCCAGCTTATCGACACCCGCTACAAAAACAAGAACTCCTTTTCCGGCATACCGTCTGGGTTCACGGAGCTTGACAGCATGACCAGCGGATTTCAGAACAGCGAAATGATTATCGTTGGCGCGCGTCCGTCCATGGGTAAAACGGCCCTTGCCCTTTCGATGATGCAGAACATAGCTGTTGAAAACCATATCCCGTGTGGATTTTTCAGTCTGGAAATGTCATCCGGGCAGATTGTGCAGAGACTTCTTTCCCAGGTTGCCCGCATACCAAGCACAAAGCTCCGTAGCGGAATGTTGAAGATTCAGGATTTCACCATGCTTCAGAATGCGGCTGGAATGTGCTACGAGGCTCCGCTGTACATCTGCGACACCCCAAACATGAAGCTCTTGGACCTTCGAACTATGGCACGGCGCATGAAGTCTGTCATGGGTGTGAAGATTATTTTCATAGACTACATCGGGTTGATTACAAGCGAAAATGCCGACGCCCCAATGTACGAGCAGCAGTCAGCCATTTCAAAGTCTCTGAAAAGTCTTGCCCGTGAGCTTGAGATTCCCATTGTGGTTCTCTGTCAGGTCGCACGTTCCGCCGAGGGAAATGAGCCTGGACTCAACGAGCTTCGTGGCTCCGGTTCAATCGAGCAGGACGCTGACATGGTTATGTTCATCCATGGCGACAGAAAAAGGACGCAGCAGGAGGGAGAGGAAAACAATGGTGTCCTTGACCGAAAGCTCATAGTCGCGAAACAGCGAAACGGTCCAATCGGTGAGGTGGAGCTTTACTTCCTGTCCAGCTACACAAAATTTGAGAACAAGGCAAGGGGCGGCGAGTAGATTCCAAATCAATGAAAAATGGAGCTGCCTAAAAACTTACCATATCCAGAAAACCGCTGATTAATACGGAAAGCATTAACCAACGGTTCCGGCAATTTCTCACGGCAATAAATTTTTAGGCGCGCCCACCTGATTATTTTAACCTTAACCCAGTCTTAATTACAATTTTTTGAAGAAATATGAGCAGAATGTCTTGATTCGGTTCATAAACGATGTCTCAACCCTGTCCTTCATAAAAAACCAGTCCGGAGCATTTACCGCGCCAATTCCGTAGAGAATCCAGCTGTCTCCTTCCTTTACAACCGTGATGATGGATTTCATATTGCCGGGCTTGACACCTGTGAACCCGTTGAATTTAAGAGTGTTGTCGTTCGTTGAAACATAGTAGTAGGAATCGCTGGCCTTTTTGCTTGTGATTGTCGTGTTGATTAGACCAAACGGCTCCATCGTCAGGTCTGCCTTTACTGTCTGAACTCCACCGGATGTGCTTGATGACTTGATTTGAGCATCGGAATAAAGGTCAAAGTATTTGTTCCACTGCTCGGACCAATAGGGGATTCCCTTGTACGACGGGACATCCATAATCAGCTTGGAGATTCTTTCTGGCAGATTTTCGTTTCCGGCGTATGGAAGAATCTGTATTACCTCCGCAAGGTATGCAGGTTTTACTGATTTTGCGGTTTCCTGAGCCTCGTTAATCTTTGAATTTGTCGTGGTAATTGAAAAATCTTTGACGGATTTTAGACTGCGGATTACGGTCTCACCCCTTTCAAGTTTGGCTTTGTCGGCGGCAGAAAGTTTTGAGTTGAAGATTGATGGCAGAGCGAACGCCGATGCACCAGCAAAAACAGCAACCAACGCTATTGAAAAAAATTTGATAGGTTTCATCTTAAAGACCCTCCATGGTGTTGCAAAAATGCTTTTTATGGAATATTAACCTGTACCTCAATGAATGTCCATAGGGTATTGGTTAGTTTTCATTTGTGTAAACCACAAAGCTGTGGTATAATTACAAAAAACTTTTGACAATTTAGAAGGTGTTTCATGCCAATCTCTGCCAGAATTAAAGCGTCCATGACCAGCAAAAGTGCGGGCGTAATCAGAAAAATGTTTGAGGAGGGACTCAGGCTGAAGTCCATCCACGGACAGGACAATGTTTTTGATTTCAGCATAGGGAATCCGGATTTGGATCCTCCTGTCGAAGTCGCCGATGCCATTGAGGAGTTTGGAAAGTGCCGTGAAAAAAACTTCCATGGTTACATGCCGAACGCGGGTTTCCAATCCACAAGGGATGCAATGGCGGAAAAAACATCGCAGGAGCAGGGGGTCGAGGTCCACGGTGACTGTGTTGTTATGTCGGTCGGAGCCGCGGGTGCCCTGAACGTTCTGATGAAGGCCATCCTTAATCCGGGGGACAGGGTGGTTGTTCCTTCACCATATTTTACCGAATACAGGCATTATGTTGAAAACTTTGGCGGCACGCTTGTCGAGGTTCCAACGGCATCTGATTTTTCGCTTGACGTCGAGGCAATTGGAAATGCTCTTGATGAAAATACAGCCGCCGTTTTGATAAACAGTCCGAACAATCCTAGCGGAAAAGTCTATACGGATGACGAGATTCGGAGGCTCGCTGAAGCTCTGGATTCCCATGGAAAAAAGACTGGCCGGCATCCGTTTTTAATCTGCGAC
>DGGQ01000125.1:0-1468 GCA_002392275.1 Treponema sp. UBA3870 | reverse complement strand
CACCGGGCTATCATATATGACGGAAAAAAGGTTGCAGCCACATTCCCGGTGTATAAAAACTCAGTAGTCGTAACATCGTTCGCAAAGAATTTTAGTCTGCCGGGCGAAAGGATTGGCTACATCTGCGTGAACCCCGCGTGTCCTGAAAAGAATGATGTTGTTTCCGCATGCATATATACCACAAGGGTGCTCGGTTTTGTGAACGCTCCGGCCCTGATGCAGCGTGTGGTGGCAAAATCATGGAAGTCCCCCGCCGACATGTCGCTCTATGAAAAAAGACGCAACGAGCTTGTCGAAATTCTTGACGAGGCCGGAATTGTCCATGCGAACCCCGAGGGCGCGTTCTATCTCTGGTGCAAGGTTCCCGAAGGATTTGACGGTGACGACATGGATTTCTGCGACTACCTAAAAAAATACCTAATCCTTGCCGCTCCAGGCAGTGGTTTTGGCGGTAGGGGATGGTTCAGGCTTGCGTACTGTACCAGCGAGAAGAGCATAATCAATTCAAGGTCCGCTTTTGTTCGTGCCATGAAGGAATGTCCGCTGAAAAAATAGTCCAAGGAGGATTTATATATGAAGATTTTAATGGTTTCCGCAGAGGTCGTCCCTTTTGCCAAGACCGGTGGACTGGCCGATATGGTCAGCGCACTTTCAATCCAGCTTACAAAGATGGGTCACGATGTCAGAATCGTCATGCCACGCTACTACAGGATTGACAGAAAAAAACTGGAGCTGCTTCCGGGACCAATGGCAATAGCCGCCGGACAGATTGAAACTTGGTCGGCAGTCTACAAAACGACCATGCCAGGCTGCGACAATCTTCCGGTCTATTTTATTGACCATGAGGAATGTTTTGGCCGCGACGGTGTTTACGGAACAAAAACCGAGACAGATTTCCACGACAACCCATACCGCTTTGCAGTCCTCTGCCATGGTGCGTTCCAGCTTTGCAGAAAACTTGGCTGGTATCCGGACATTGTACATGCGCACGACTGGTCAACCTGTCTTGCTCCTGTTCTGGTAAAGAATGTTTGCCGCTACTGTGGATTCGAGCATACGGCTTCGGTTCTGACAATACACAACCAGGGATACCAGGGGCAGTACGCAAAGGAACAGTTCCCCGCGCTTGGAATTGACTGGGGCATGTACTATGGTGCCGGCTTTGAGCATCACGGGGGAATCAACTTTTTGCAGGCAGGTGTGTCCTGTGCCGACATGATAACGACCGTCTCGCCGACCTACGCGCATGAAATCCAGACGGTGGAAGGCGGATTCGGGATGGACGGGCTTTTGAGAATACGTTCCGATGTAATAAGGGGCATCCTGAATGGTGCGGACGTTGAGCAGTGGAATCCGTCGCTGGACAAGAGGCTTCCGTTCAACTATTCCGCTGACGACATGAGCGGCAAGGCAAAATGCAAGGCGGAGCTGCAGAAACGTATGGGCCTTGAAGTGAATCCCGACATTC
>DGGQ01000015.1 GCA_002392275.1 Treponema sp. UBA3870 | reverse complement strand
CAGGAGGCTTTTCTTCTTCAACATTTTCCTCTGGAAGAACTCTTTCGCCCGGCTTGTCCTGCTCAGGTTCCTTTTCCTGCGGCTCCGGCTCGTCTTCAACAGGATGCTCTTCGATTTCTGGTTCCTCAATTTCCGGCTCTTCAACAGGTGGAGGTTCTACTTCTGGTTCTTCCTCTGCTGGAGGCTCTTCAACTTCTGGTTCCTCTTCAACTGGAGGCTCTTCAATTTCAGGCTCCTCTTCAACTGGAGGCTCTTCGATTTCTGGTTCTTCTTCAGCTGGTGGTTCTTCTTCCGGCTCTTCCTCTTTTTCCTCGACGCCAGGCTCTTCCTCTTTTGCTGGTGGGTCCTCCGGCTCCTGTTTTTCTTCAACAGGCGGCTCCTCCGATTTTTCATCCTCGATGTTTGCGGAACCTATGTGTCTCCAGCGCGCTGAATTGATTGTCCAGTCGTCGGCCTCGATTCTCTGGATTTCTTCAAGCGGCTCCGGCTCTTCCTCTTTTGCTTCTGGCTCACTTGGAGTTTCTGGCTCGCTCTGTGGCTCTTCCTGTTCTGCCGGGGTCTCAATCACCGCGTCGGGATTGTATTTTTTGAAGACCTTGTTTTTCTGCTCCTGGGTTGGATCCTTTCCATATTTTTCAAGGACCGAAAGAATTTCGGGAACAGGATTCATTTTCGCATAGTCGAATGCCGTGTGTCCCGTGTGGTCGATGGCCTGGACCCTGCTGCGCACACCAATCCCGAATGTCGTCCCATGCACAATCAGATATTTCATCACCTCGGGGTCGCTTGTGTATAGGGCTGCGTATATTATTGACGACGCGGCGTTTATATTTGTTGCGATTGCCGAGCATCCACCGTTCGTTATTGTCTTTATTATAGAAAGATTCCTGTTGTTTTTGAGGGCGAGCATCAGGAAATTTTCTTTCAGGTCACCGAAAGTCTGTTTGGAGAGGTTCGGATTTTTTTTGAAAGCCTCGATTATTTCTTCCCTGGTTCCAACCTGCGCAAGCCTGTAGTAGTTTGTTGAGTCCTGTCTTGGCTGTGTGGGCAATGCCTGGTGGGGCCTCTGAATGTCCACCGGAGCCGAGGAGACAGTTTCTCCCTGGACCTGAAAAATACCAACCAGGCCAAAAAGTGTGAAAGCTATAATCCCTGCGCAAAGTTTATGATTCATCATCTATAATTATATGTTCGAAGAATAATATGGTCAAGTTTAGGTCTGCCCGCTTTTGTTACATCCGGGAACAAAAGAATAAATCCATCTTGTAAATTGTGTCTTGTAAATTGTTAAGCAATTCTGTAGAATCATTAAGGCTTGGGGTGTCTTGAAAAATTTAGAGGCCCCTTTTTAAAAATGGAGATTTTGTTATGAAAAAAATTTTTGCGGTCCTTTGTTTTTCTTTGATTTTTGTTTCCGGTCTTTTTGCTCAGGTCAGCGTGGATCCGGACGACACTTTCTACAGTCTTGTCGAGTCATGGGAGCTTAGGGGACTTATAAACGAGGTTCCGCCTCTAAGGCCATTTCCAATCGCGAACATAAGGGACATTCTCCAGACAGTAATCGAGAAGGGCAACGAGAGGGATGTCGGAAACGCCCAGATGTATTGGGAGAAGGTGACAGGAAAGCCGTGGAATGTTTCCGTGCAGGTCGGGGCCACATATAAAAAGGATGCGGGCCGGTCAGATTTTGGCGAAATCCTTTTCAGCATTTTTCCGAACGTCAATGGAGATGTGACTCTCTTCGACAGCTTTGTTTCCATGGGATACGACCTTGGACTTGCAGGCTACAACCACAACACCCAGGACTATCTGCCGATTTTTGAGAACGACGGGCATGATGCCAGACGCAACAAGGTCTCTATGGGCGCGCTGGACCTTTTTCTTGAGATGAACGATGTTGTTGCAATCGGAAAGAAGAACATATTTGCCCAGACCGGAATCTACCGCTCTGGATATGGTCCCTTTATTGGCTCGGGGCTTTCACTGAATGACAATTCATACCACAGGACAAATTTTTCCTTCACGACTGTCAATCCGAAATGGTCCTACACCCAGCAGTATTCCGCAATAGGAGCGACCTTCAGTTTTGATGGCGGATTCATTGCTCCGGACAAGTATCTTGCGTTCCATGCGCTCGAATTTAAGTTTGTCCCGCAGGTTTCTCTTGCTTACTACGAGTCCATCGTTTTTGGAAAAAGACTTGACCCGTCCTATCTAATGCCGGTTCCATTCATTGTCGCGCAGGAGATTGGTGGATACAACGACAACCTCCAGATGGGAATCGCGCTGAAGGTCAAGCCTTACTCCGGAATACTCTGGGCCACCGATATTTTTGTGGACGACTTTGACATTGCGGGATTCTTCTCAAAGGGACTTCTTGACACCAGGCTTTTCGCCGCATTCAAGACGGGGCTTATCTACACTCCCGCAAACTCTTTCTGCACAAGGATGTCGCTCGACTACACCATGATTATGCCGTACACATATACGCATGCGGATTATACGGACACTACGACCGGAACAATCACGGCGGGGATGTACAACTACCTCAACTACAGCAACAACGGAATCCCGATGGGCTCATCCTATCCACCGAACAGCGACAGGCTTTCATTTGAGCTGGACTTCCTTCCAATGCCGCCGCTGCACATCAAGTTGACATCAACCTTCCTGCGCCATGGAAACGTGAACGAGTCACTGTCGGATGAAGAGGCTCTTGCCTATCTGAAGTCCGGATACGGAATCTACTCGACCGACGGAGGAATCAACAACCATCCTCTCATGTCAAATCCATCGGGGTCCACCGGAACTCCAATTGCCTCATCCAACAGGCTCAATTTCTTGAACCAGGACAACCAGATGTATGTTCTGCAGGAGGGGCTGGGCGCGGAGTATTCTCTTAAAAAATATCCGTGGGGACAGCTCACTTTCTCGGTCTCCTATCTTTTTGAGTGGATAAGGAACAAGGGTGTCGATGCGGATATGTTCCCGGGACAGGGCAGCGCGATAACGGACAACGGTGACGGAACTTATCAATATGGTGGAAGTCCGTATTCTGGCTCCGATCTTGTCAACCTCTTCAAGAACCAATGGAAAGGTGGACTCAGGAACGTAATCAACAATTATTTTTCAATCGGCCTGAAGTACCAGTTTTAGGAAACCGGTTTGGAGGACATGATGGGCGAATACAAAAGCCGCGCGGACAGGGACACAAGTTTTCTTACGGAGCAGTATCTCGGGAAACTTGGCGAACTTACTTTGAAGGGGTCCAACAAAAAGATTTTCGAGAGGCAGCTTGTCAAAAATGCAAGACAGGCTCTGGATTTTGAAAGGTCCGATGTCTTTTTGAGAAACGGAAGGCTCTATGTCAAATGCGCCGGGGACTACTGTTCGCAGGTGGAATATGTTCTTGACCATCTTGTTGGAATAACAGGCTGGGCAAGGGTGCGTTCCGTTGAAAAGGACATAGACATTATAAGGAGGACTGTCCTGGAACTTTGTGAGGAAGCCCGTGATGCCGGCTCCAAGACTTTCAAGGTTGAGGCAAGGCGTGAGGACAAGACTTTCCCGATGAACTCCTATGAAATCTGTGTGGAAGCAGCGGGTGATGCGTCCGATGGTGGCGTTCTTGATGTCGATGTTCATAATCCAGATGTGGTTGTCAATATCGAGATCCGCGACAGGGCGTACATATATTCTTCCCAGAGAAGGACATGCCGTGGTCTTCCAGTCGGTGTGAGCGGAAAGGGGCTTCTTCTTTTGAGCGGAGGACTTGACAGTCCGGTTGCGGGATACAGAATGATGTGCCGCGGGATGAAGGTTGACTGTGTTTATTTCCACTCCTATCCATACACATCCGACGAGGCCCGCAAAAAGGTTGAGGACCTTGCAAAAATTCTTGGCGACTTTGGCGTTGAGACATATCTGAACATAATTTCTTTTACCGACGTTCAGATGCAGATAAAAAAATCTTCACCCGAGTCATTTGCGACACTGATGCTCAGACTATGCATGATGAAAGCCGCGAACATGTTGGCCGAAAAAATCCATGCGTCCGCAATCATAACCGGGGAAAGCCTTGGGCAGGTTGCAAGCCAGACTGTTGAAAATCTTGCCGTGACAGAAAGTTTTGCAAAATTTCCCCTCTACCGTCCGCTTATTGGACAGGACAAGGAGGAGATTGTGTCCGTTGCGGAAAAAATCGGGAGCTATGAAATCTCCATTCTGCCTTACGAGGATTGCTGCGTTCTTTTCAGTCCAAAACATCCGGTGCTGCGAGCCGACATTGACGAGGCAAAAAAAATCTACGATGCCATGGGAGTTGACGATTTGATACAGAAGGCATTCGACGAGCGCGAGATTGTGAGGTTCTCCCTGAAGGACAGTGTTTCCGGGATGGGCGCATCTGATTGATTTACGCGGCGGGCCATGGTGATTCCCTAATAAAAGGCCATGGTTCTGCCGATATTCAAAAGGTGAAAGTATTTTCCAGGCTAATTGCCGTTTCATTGTTTTTGTTTATGTCGGTCTCGCCGTTGCAGTCCCAGGAGTCGGATGGTGCCCGGGAAAGGGCTGTTCCCCAGCTTCTTGAGGGTATATGGGAAAACTATAGCCGCTACATTGTTTTTGACACGGGCTACACAAGTGCCGCGGGTGAGGCCATTCCGCAGATTGTTCTGAGGACATTCTACCAGTGGTACGACGACAGGGCAGCCGAAAGTCCAGAGTATTCAGCATCTGTTCCGCGCAGCGACAACAATACGACGGCCACATCATCCGTTGCACAGGAAATACATGTGCGCTTTGTGCCTTTGACCGACCAGCTTTTTACTGATAGCGAAAATGCGGTGGCCCATGAAAATGGAGACCTGCTTTATGCGGAGAACGAAAATTCCGGGGCATGGGACATGCAGGTTGATTTTGTCGGAAAGCGTTTTGGAGGAAGACAGATTTACCACATTCCGGTCGCAGTGATTGGTGACAGGCTCTATCTGAAATTTGCCCTCCGTGTTGATGATTCCGAACCCACCTCCGCCACAGCAATTCTGGACGGAACCATTTTGGAAAGCGAATATCCGATGGCGGGCTACTGGCAGGACTACGGAAACGCAAACGGAATACTTGAGTCCCCGCCGATAGTAAGCAAGGAGCTTCTTTCTTATTTTGTGACAGACTCTGCGGTCTATCCAATCCGCTACTGGACAACAGACATGGAGTATGATGAAAACGCCGTTGCCTCTATTGTTGATGGCGATGAGACTTACTATGTAAAAAAGCATCTCTGGGTTGGCGACAAAAATTACACATGCACACTTGGCCGCCGGACGCAGATTCGCAATCTACAGAAAACGGATTCGCTGCCCAAGCCGTACACCACCAATTCGGTCCTTGTCGAAAAGCATGCCACCGATGATGACGGAAACGAATTCTCATATACGGTGCGGACATCGACGATTTGCGCGTTCGGGGAACCGTATCTTACTCTGACCGACGGAAGCAAATCAATAGAAGAAATTGTCACGGAGGACAATGCAAGAAGAAAGGACCCCCCGGAGCCGCTCTTCCCAGTGCATGGAGGTCCGATTGATTTTGACTGGAGCATTATAGAAGACCCTCCAAAAGATTACAACCGCCGTATGCTTGATTTGGGAAAATAAGGTTTATTCGGAAATCCTTACTATCTGGAAATAATCCAGCAGGAATCCTTCCCCTGATTCTACAGTTACGGTTACTACGGCCTGTGCGTCGTTTTTGTAGATGGCGGGTTTTCTTATTGTAAGCTCCCATGAACCAAGAGGCGGTTCGCTTGGATAAAGCTCGTATTTTTTTTCGCCGACTGCCACTGAAAAATGGGAGCCGTTTGTATACCATGCTTTCTGTGAAAAAAGGATTTCGAATGTTCCTTGGGGAAGCTCCATTTCAACTGTTGCCCTTGAGTTTTTTCCCCATTTCACAGCTTTTCCCGCACTTGCAGTGGAATCGTCAACAAGAAGGCAGTTTTCAAGCTCCATTGATTCAAGCTCGCATTTGACTCCGCGTCCAGAAAATTTTATGACTGAAATGCCGTCGTCTTCATCTTCCGGTTCTGCTTCATCTTCCGCTTCTGGTTCAGGTTCAACTATTTCTTTCTGGATATTGTCCGGCTCTACAAGGTTTTCGTTTTGATTTATTGCCGTAGTTGCGCATGAGACAAAAAAAATCGGCAAGGCAAAGAAAACTGCTGCCCTGAATCTTTTCATAACTCCTCCATGTGAAACACGTTAAACGAAAAACTGAAAAAATTCTACCGCCTGCGTGATGTATGTCTGATAGTGGAAGTAAAAATTCTAAAAAAAATGATTTTAACTCTTGACAAATATCTTTGAAATGTAGTGTAAAATAATCGGGAGATTTTTGCTTAATGATAAATTGGTTGTAAAAGTTGGCGTAAAATATCAATTTAGCGGATTTTTTTTGTTGCATATTTGAGCGGAAAGTTGGAAACGTTATATTTTGATTTTACTGTTTTTGGAAATTGAATTTCGAAATGATGTATTGTGCAATTTTGAAAAATGCAATGCGTAGATGCCTATGGCTAAACGATTTTTACGGTTTTATATTAATTTAAGAATATTTTTGCTACAGAATCATATCAGGCTCCTTCCAAAATCTATACTAAGATGAGGTAAGAAAATGATTTATTTTTCTTCTTTGACAAAACGCTTGGATGCGATGAAACACCCCCTTTATTCTCAAATTATCAATTTCTCGGGAATCGACGAAAAAGGGATGGACCTTGATTATCACAACAACGTATACATCAATGTGGATGACATGGACAACCTGAAGAACAACGTCCTTTATATCACAGGGCTTCCTGCGAGCGGAAAGAGCGAACTTGCGGAACGGCTCTCAGAAAAATACGGTATCCCGGTCATAGGTTTGGATGAGTTTTCGGAGAATAATTTTGACTTCTCGAACAAAACCGTCCGAAAATACATTCAGGACACTCAGTCCGATGGTTTCGATATGCGTTCAGGAAACGAGGCGGAAAATTTTCTGATATGGCTGAGAGATGCAAAAAATCCATCGAGGGTAATGGTCGAGGGGTACCAGATTTACAGGATGAATTTCAAGATGAAGGGAAGGCTCTACGGTCCTCTGCTGGAAAAAAACAAGATGTCCATGATTATCGTGAACCCTGACCTTGAGATCGTCGCTCGGAACCGCGTCACACGGGATGGTGTTGACGAAACGTTTGCCGGACAAAAAACAAGGGAAGAATTTGAAAAACTCAAGGCGGCGTTTCCTGATTATGTGGAGGAAAGCCGGAAATACTGATTAATGCTTCAGATATCTTGGAGACTTGGGCTGTCCTGAAAATAAAGTACGGTAATTGACTTCCTAAATCTTCGGGACCCGCGGCCTTGAAAGGTTTTTCAGCATGTTCTGCAGAAGCTCGTGGGCTTCATCGGCGTTCACTTCCTTTGGTGGCTCGTGGTATGTAATCAGGTTTTCTGGAATCTCGTCAAGGAATCTGCTCGGCTGACATTCCACCGTCCCTGCCATCTTCCGTCTGTGGAGGCATGAAGAAATCAAAAGACGGTCCCTCGCCCGTGTGACTGCAACATAAAAAAGCCGGCGCTCCTCCTCAACTGCGGCATCTCCTCCGTCTTCAACAGCGCGTGCGTGTGGCATGAGTCCTTCCTCCGCTCCGGCAATGAACACAACCGGAAATTCAAGGCCCTTGCTTGCATGCACCGTCATCAGGTTGACCTTGCCTTTGTCAGCCTCGCCGTCATCAAGGTCGTCACGGGAGAGAAGGGTTATGCGGTTCAGGTATGCGTAGAGGCTCGTGTCGGTGTTGTCGGGGTTGTTTTCCCACTGCTCCATGCTCCTTATGAGGCTTTCTATGTTCATGTACTTGAATCTTGCGGCCTTTTCGCTTTTCGGATTCTCTCCTATCAGATAGTCGAAGTATGCAATCCGCTCTACCATTGCGCGGACTTTTTTTCCAAGCCCCTTTCCGCCCAGCATTGACTTGTTTTCTTCAATCACCGAGACAAAATCCTTCAAATCCTCTATGGCCTTGTCGCTTACCGGGCATTCGTCATCGTTTTCGACGGAGATTATAGCGTTTATCGCCTCCCACAATGAGGTCTTCATGTTTTCCGCGACAGTGTTGATTGCCTCAATTGTCACCCGTCCGATTCCGCGCCTTGGTGTGTTGATTATCCTGAGCAGGTTGATGTCGTCGTCGTGGTTCGATATGACCCTTAGATATGAAACTATGTCCTTGATTTCCTTTCGCTCAAAAAAGCTGGTCCCGCCGCTCATGGTGTAGGGGATGTTCGCCTCAAGAAACGCCTCCTCGATTGGACGGCTCTGTGTGTTTGCCCTCATCAGCACTCCGAAGTCATCGTACTTACGTTTTTCCTCCGCGCAGATTCCCTGTATGGTCTCGGCTATGAAATCGGCCTCCGCTGCCTCGTTTTCCGGCATGAAGATTTCTATTGGCTTTCCGTCTCCGTTTCCGCTCCAAAGCTCCTTGTCCTTCCTGTTCGTGTTGTGCCTTATCACACCATTGGCTGCCGCAAGTATGGTCCCCGTTGAGCGGTAGTTCTGCTCCAGACGGATTTCCTGCATGTCCGGGTAGTCCTTCTCAAAGTTCACGATGTTCTGGTAGTCCGCCCCACGCCATGAGTATATGCTCTGGTCGTCATCTCCAACGACAGCAACATTTTTGTCGGCAAGCAGATGCAGAAGCTCGTACTGCTGGTGGCTTGTGTCCTGGAATTCGTCCACCATGATGTATTTGTACCGGTTTTTGTACTGCGAAAGCACATCGGGATGCTCCCGGAAAAGTTTGATAGGCAGGGTGATGAGGTCGTCGAAATCCACCGAGTTGTAGAGCCTAAGCCCCTCCTGGTATCCCTCGTAGAGCGCCCTGTATTGGTCGTAGTCGCTTGTAAAAGTTTTGCGCCCGGTCTTTATGTCGCTAAAGAGTATGCCAATTTTGTAAACATCGAGCGCGTCCGGTGAAAAACGAAGCTCCCGTCCGGTCTCCTTTATGAGCGAGTATCTGTCGGTCTCATCGTATATAGAAAAATTTGGTCTGTAGCCCAGCTTGTCGATGTCCTGCCTCAAAATCCGTACCCCGAACGCATGGAAAGTGCTGATTGTGAGGTTCTGGAGCTTTTTTCCCGTGAGGCTCTTGATTCTGTCCTCCATTTCCTTTGCGGCCTTGTTTGTGAAGGTCAGCGCGAGAATCTGGCTCTGGTTGATTCCTTTTTCCAGCATGTTCGCGATTCTGTATGTGATTACGCGGGTCTTTCCGCTTCCGGCTCCTGCAATAATCAGTATTGGACCCTCAATGCTTGTGACGGCCCTGTACTGCTGTGGATTTAGCTTGTCTTTTAAATGTTCTTCAAGGGACATGGGAAGGATTTTAATTCTATTGTGAAAAAGTGTAAAGTGTGGTAAGATATTTCATGTTTAAAAATGTTCCCGGTGGTCAAAAGTCCTGGGGCAAAAAGATTTTGAATGATTCTAAGGAGAAAACAAAAAATGAACAACGCCGCCGCCGCATTTCTTGGCAAGCACAATTTTAATACGCATCTGGACATCAACTCCGTGGTGGATGCCATGCTTTTTGATATGGACGAGGGACTTTCCGGTCGTCCAGCCGCCGAGGATATGATTAAGACTTTCTGCAATCCACCTGACAGACCAGCAGCGGGTGAAAGTGTCATAGTGATTGACGCGGGCGGTACGAATTTCCGTTCATGCCTTGTGACTTTCGACCAGCATGGCAAGGCATCAATCGATTTTATGGAAAAGACAAGGATGCCTGGAATCGAAAGGGAGCTTAACCGCAAGGAATTCTTTGACCAGTTCGCTGAAAATCTGGAACACCTTAAGGACAAGTCCGCGAACATCGGTTTCTGCTTCTCATATCCAATGACAATTACCGAGGACGGGGATGGTGTTCTGATTGGCTTCTCAAAGGAAATCAAGGCCCCTGAGGTTGTCGGATGCCACATCGGCAAGGAGCTTTCAAAGGCGCTCGCCGCACACGGATGGACAAAAAAGGTGAACATCTCCCTTCTGAACGACACTGTTGCGGCCCTTCTTGCTGGAGCTGCATGTCCAGACGAGGGATGCAGGTATTCATCATACATCGGATTCATTCTTGGAACAGGCATGAACGGTGCCTACATCCAGCCGGTCGACCCAGCCTACAAGGGACTCAAGGAGCAGATAATCGTATGTGAGAGCGGAAAATTCGACAAGGTTGCCCGCTCCGATTTTGACATGGAGTACGACAGAAAATCCGTGAAGCCGGGGTCCAGCATAATGGAAAAAATGTGTTCCGGCGCATATCTTGGTCCAGTTGGATACGAGGTTGTCCATGCGGCTGCATCAGAGGGTGTTTTCTCGCCAAAATTCTGCGACAGCCTCCTGAAGATTGAGTCCCTCACATTGATAGAGCTTGACAAATTCCTCCACGGACCTTACGGAACAAATTCAATTCTTGGCGCAAAGGCAGCCGAATCTGCGACACCGGAGGACTACGACATACTCTTCCAGCTTCTTGACGCGGTTGTTGAGCGTTCTGCACGTCTCTCCGCTGCAATTCTCGCCGCATGTGTAATAAAGAGCGGAAGGGGCAAAAAATCCACCGAGCCGGTCTGCATACTCTGCGACGGAACCACCTTCTTCAAGACATACAAAATCCAGGAGAGGGTGAAGGGCTATCTGGAGGACCTGCTTGTAAGGCAGAGGAACCTGCACTACCAGATTATAGAGCGCGACAACGACATTACGCTCGGGGCTGCAATTGCTGGTCTTATCAAAAACTAAAGACTCCCGCTCCCGGCTGTGGAAATAAAAAACGTGGCCGGGGATTGTGGACAATTTTTTATTAAGACTTCATCGCGGATTCCGATAAATAAAAAAAAGGTAGGGTTTTTTGTTTAAACCCAAAAGGGGATATATAGTGTCACGCGCCAAAACTCTCGGAAAGTCAATAGTTCTCATAATTCTCATAATAATTCTTGTTCTCGCAGGATTGTTGTGGTTCGACTATCTGGGCATAATCCAGATGAAAAAATTCTTTTCTCCAGTCTACAAACTTTTTGGGCTGCAGCCACAGACGACCACAGCGGATTCTTCACCAAACGATTTGTCTGAGGAGGATTTGGACAACGCAAGATTTGCCAAACGGCTTGAGGCTCTGGACATAAGAACGGAGGAGCTGGACAAGCGTGAGTCCGACATCCAGACTGGCGAGGAGAACAACGCGCAGGTCGCGCAGGAGCTTGAGGAACAGAAAAAGGCCCAGGAGGAGAGGGAAAAAACATTTAACTCCCAGGTCAGAATGTACGATGATAGAAAGGTAAACATCGAGCAGATTGTGCAGAATCTAAACGGTATGCAACCAGTCAAGGCTGTCGCGATTCTTGAAGAGATGGACGACCAGGACATCATAGACGTTCTGAGACAGGCCGAGGTGGATGCGGCAAGTGCTGGAACTTCGTCAATGGGTTCGTACTGGCTTTCGTTGATGAAACCGGATCGGGCTGCCGAAATCCAGAGGAAGATGGCGAACAAGCCGACTTCCATTGTGGATGACGACGAGTAGATTCTGCCAAAGAGATGCATCGGTGTTACACCGGAGGTATTACCGATGCAGACAGCAGATGTTCAGTTCCTTTCTGGCAAAAAAAATGTCGCCCAAAATCTTGATGTAGAAAAGACTGTAAAGGCCAACGAAAATTTAAGCACGAACAAAAAATCTTTTAAATCAATTCTTGAGTCAGTGAAATCCGAGAAGGTGGAGGAAAAGCAGGTCCACGTGGATGATAAAAAATCCCATGTTGACGAAAAGGAGACCCTGCGCCCCGATTCCACCGAAAACGATAGGACCGCCGCACAAAAGGGAGCCTCCCAGAAAAATGAGAGCGTAAAAAAGGAAGCCCCCGCCGAAAAGAAAAATCCAAGGAAAGCGGCGCAGGATGAAAAATCAGATGAGACCGAATCAAACTCGATAACCGTGGAGCTTGACCTTGACGAGCTTGCCACCAACGACACAGCCCTTGCGGAGTCCATAGCTTCCGCGGCAGCCCTTGTTCAGGGAGACGAGACAACATCTGTCGAAAATCTTGCGCTTGATTCTGTCGCTGTTGATGAGGTTGCAGGACTTTCGGAAAACGCCGGCGAGCTTATTGATTTTGCTGATGAAAACTATGATTCTGCCGCGGAGCCTGTTTCCGGTGAAATCTTGAGCCAGGGTCTTGCATCCGAAAATCTTGAAGAAATTGAGGTCCATGGTGAAAAAATAATTCCAGATGAAAGCAGAAAAGAGAGAGACGCGGAGCTTGCATCAGATTCTTCTTCTATAAATATAGCGGAAGAAACCGTTGATTCGCAATCCATTGCCGCCGTGGAGACAGGTTCAGAACCAAAATCTGGTGAAGCAAATACGGAAAAAGTTGACGGAAAAAAGGCGACATTCACTGTCATCGACCAGCGTACAGAATCCGTAGCATCCGAAAAGATTGCCGCAAGCGAGGAAGGCGGGGCATCGGAAAATTCATCGGGAACAAATCTTGATTCTGGAAACATGTTCGCAGCACAGGATAGAGGAGTCCAGGTCCAGACCGCACAGAACTCGGGTGAAACATTTACGCAGATGCTCTCACAGCAGATTCAGAATGGCGCGCCGGATTTTGTCAAGGCTGGAAGCATACTTCTGAAGGACAACAACACCGGTTCGATAAACATGGTCCTTAAACCGGAAAATCTTGGAAATGTTAAGGTCAGTCTTGAACTTTCCGATAAAATTCTTAGCGGGCAGATTGTTGTCCAGAGCAGGGAAGCCTACGAAGCTTTCAGGCAGAACATGGACACTTTGAAGCAGGCATTCCAGAACAATGGTTTTGAAAATGCCAACCTGAATCTGGTTCTTGCCGAAAATGCGGGCTCCAATGGTTCGTTCGCGCAGGGGCAGCAGCAGAGTGGCGAGCAGTTCATGGCAAACCGAACATACAGCGATTTTGCCCAGCCGGGAGATGCGGTTGACGCTTCCACCGGATCTGAAATGTATACAAGAGCTGGCGACCATCAGATTGATGTCGTGGCTTAAAATAGGAGTGTTAGATGGAAAGCGAAGGTGTTAGCTTGAATACCCAGATGAGTGCCCAGGAAATTGCAAAGCTTCAGATGCAAGTGGACACTTACAACAAGTCACTGGCAGTAAACGGACGTACTACCTCTCAGTCATTGGGCAAGGATGATTTTTTGAAGCTTCTGATTACTCAGATGCAGAACCAGGATCCAACAGATCCTATGGACAACACACAGTTCATCGCTCAGATGGCAGAGTTCTCAACTCTTGAGCAGATGACAAACATGAACACAAATTTCGAGCAGCTTAACCAGATGCTCACTTCAAACCAGGCAATCGGAACAATCGGTAGAGTGGTTGACGTTGATCTTGGCGGAACTACGACCAGCGGTGTTGTCGAGGCTGTCACCTACGGAAACAATCCCCAGGTGAAAATTGGCAACGTTTATTATGATTTGAACAAAATTGCAGCCGTTTACGGCGAATAAAAAATTGAGAGGTAAAGCGTTATGATGAGATCACTTTATTCTGGTGTAAGCGGCTTACAGAATCACCAGACACGCATGGATGTTATTGGAAACAACATTTCCAACGTAAATACTTACGGATTCAAAAGAGGCCGTGTTGACTTCCAGGATATGATTAGCCAGCAGATGAG
>DGGQ01000044.1 GCA_002392275.1 Treponema sp. UBA3870 | reverse complement strand
ATGCCTTTTTCTGAATTTGTCAATAGTTTAAAAAAACTCGGATTTTATTCGAGCGGAGGGTTTAATACCCCGCCCCTCTGGGGCGAAACAAGGGGTATTAAATCCGACTGCAATACCTTATGAGAACACCATACCGTGCCACAAGGTGGCGTATTGCTCTGCGGCGGGGTTGGTGATTTTTTTCTTAGATTTTTTCATATATTTTTCCCTTCAAAAAAATTTAAAAATGTGTTATAATTTTTGCATTGAATTTTAGGTTGCACGAGCTTTTGGAGGATGAATGATGGGCGAGAAAATTTTTGTTAACGACGGATGGCTTTTCGGTTGCGATTTTGATGACGGGCTGATTGGAAAAAACTCTGCTGAAAATTTCGAGGAGGTGCGTCTTCCGCATACGGTTGCGGTCACTCCATTCAACGCTTTTTCACCGAAGCTTTATCAAAAACTTTCTCTTTATAAAAAAACTTTTGCCACTGAAAAATCATGGAGCGGAAAAAAAGTTCTTCTTACGGTTGGAGCCGCCGCCCATTTTTCAAAAGTCTATCTGAACGGAAAATTCCTTGGCGAACACAGGTGCGGTTACACGTCTTTCACTTTTGACCTGAGCGAAAATCTTTTGCCGGAAGGAAAGCTCAATGTGCTTGATATAATTGTTGACAGCCGTGAGGACAGTGACGAGATGAAGGACATTCCTCCGTTCGGAAACCGGATTGATTACATGACCTATGGTGGAATCTACCGCGAAGTATATATAGAAGTAAAAAATCCTGTCTACATAGAAGATGTCTTTGTCACGACGAAAAAAAATAAATTCAGTTCGTCAATAAAAATCTCAGGTGATTTTGAGGGAAAAGGTTTTACGGTCAGTCAGACGGTCGTTCCGTCTTTGAACGCTCCTGTTCCTGCTGGTGCGGACAAAAATGCTCCGTGCCTTGAAATCAACACCGGGGTTGGTGGAAAAACTGTCCTCACATCCGCGCTCGCAAGTGGAATAGGGATGTGGACTCTTGAAAATCCCGCGCTCTATGTTTTAAGGACTTCGCTTATTGATTCTGATGGAAATGAGGTTGACGCAGTTGAGACCCGTTTCGGTTTCCGCGACATCCGTTTTGACGAAAGCGGATTTTATCTCAACGACAAAAAAATCAAAATCCGTGGACTGAACCGCCACCAGAGTTTTCCGTATGTCGGTTATGCCATGCCTAAAAACATGCAGAGGGATGATGCCGACATACTGAAATATGAGCTTGGTCTTAACGAGGTCAGGACGTCGCATTATCCGCAGAGCCACCACTTTATCGACCGCTGTGATGAAATCGGGCTTCTGGTTTTTACGGAGATTCCGGGTTGGCAGCATATCGGCGGTGAAAAATGGAAAGACCAGTCTGTTGAAAACGTAAGGGAAATGATTGTCCAGTACAGAAACCATCCGTCGATTTTCATGTGGGGAGTCAGAATCAACGAGTCCCTTGACGATGATGGATTTTATAAGAGAACGAACGAGACGGCAAGAACTTTGGACCCATCACGTCCGACAGCAGGCGTGCGTTATCTGAAACACAGCTCATTCCTTGAGGATGTCTACACGTTCAATGATTTCAGCCACACTGGAAAAAATCCCGGCGCGCTTCACAAAAAGGATGTCACAAAATCAAAAGGCGGCTACATGATTTCGGAGTACAACGGACACATGTATCCGACCAAATCTTTTGACGACGAGGCACACAGAACTGAACATGCGGTGCGTCATGCGAATGTCCTTGAAGCGGTCGCGTCCTATGATGAGATTGCCGGTGCGAGCGGATGGTGCGCGTTCGACTACAACACTCACGGAGATTTCGGAAGCGGTGACTATATGTGCTACCACGGGGTCATGGATCAGTTCAGAAATCCAAAACTTGCGGCAGCCGTTTATAAAATTCAGGGGGAGCCTGATATAGTCGGTGACGTTCTTGAAGTGACTTCCGCGATGAACATCGGTGAATATCCGGGCGGTGAAAAAGGACCTGCATATATTTTGACCAACGCTGATTCGGTGCGCGTTTCGGTGGACGGAATATTCATCAAGGAATACAAATCCTCTGACACAAGTTTTACGCATCTGAAACATGGTCCGATTTTGATTGACGACTGCATTGGAAACCGCTTGATTGACGAGGAGGGCTACAGCAAAAAAGACAGCGAGCGGATTAAAAAACTTGTGTTCGCCGCGCAAAAATATGGACTCGAAAATCTTCCATTTAAATACAAAATGCTCGGGGCGTTCATCTATCTGTTCAGAAAAATCAACATGGACAAGATGGTTGCAATCTATGGAAAGTACATCGGAAACTGGGGTGGAACCGCAAACGCATGGAAATTCGAGGCGTACAAAAATGGAAAGCCTGTCAAAACTTTGGTCGTGTGCCCGGGTGGAAATGTTTCGCTACGTGTTGATGTTTCAAGGACTTCGCTTGTCGAGGAAAACACTTATGATGTATGTCCGCTCCGTTTTTCAGCCGTAGATGAAAATGGAAATCTACAGCCGTATTTCCAGGAAGCCGTTTCGTTGCGGTGCGAGGGCGACGTTGAGTTGATTGGCCCGTCTGCCGTAAGTCTCAAGGGCGGACTTTCTGGATGCTATGTGAAATCAAAAGGAAAATCAGGAAGCGGAAAACTTGTAATAACTGACTGGAACCAAAAAGAAATGTGCGTGGAATTTAAAGTCTCGGTGGGAGTTGGAAATGCTTAGTCACAATGGAACTAAAACGCTGGAGACCGGGCGGCTTGTTCTTCGTCAGTTTCGTGTTGATGATTATATGGACATGTTTAAAAACTGGGCTTCCGAAGATGAGGTGACAAAATATCTGACCTGGCCCACGCATACAAATCCAGATGATACAAAAATGATTTTGACGGATTGGAGCGGAAAATATTGTGCGAAGAATTTTTACAACTGGGCAATCGAACTGAAATCAGAGCGTTCAGTAATAGGAAACATATCCGTTGTTTTGTATCGAGAGGAAACAATGTCCGCAAATCTTGGCTGGTGCATCGGAACAAGATGGTGGGGAAAAGAGATAATGCCTGAGGCGGGACGGGCTGTTTTAAAATATCTGTTCGAGGATGTCGGCTTCAACAGAATTGCGGCGGACCATGACAAAGACAATCCAAAGTCTGGACGTGTAATGCAGAAAATCGGAATGAGCTACGAAGGAACTTTGCGACGAGCGGGCTTCAACAATCAAGGAATAATAGATGAAGTCTGGTATTCCATTTTGAAGGATGAGTGGTTGGCGCAAAAAAAGCATTAGTGAAAAGGACAACGCTTGATTGAAACTATATGAGGCTGCCATTTTAGGTCTGTGATTTCACAAGCGATTCGCTGGTGCCGTATTATTGAATTTTCATTGATTTTCCGCTATCATGTCCAGCTATGAAGGCTAGTGAGAAAAAGAACCAGGTGGCAATCCATCCGGTGACATGCGGTGAAAAAATAACGATTCAGGGTGCGCGCGAGCATAATCTCAAAAATATCAGCGTGGAGCTTCCGAGAAACAAGCTTGTCGTTGTGAGCGGACTTAGCGGGAGCGGAAAATCTTCTTTGGCGTTCGACACTCTTTTTGCGGAAGGCCAGCGTCGTTACATGGAGAGCCTTTCCAGTTACGCGCGTCAGTTTTTGGGTCGCATGGACAAGCCCGATGTTGATTTGATAAAAGGGCTTTCTCCTGCCATTTCCATTGAACAGAAAACGACTCACAAAAACCCACGCTCAACGGTCGGAACGGTCACGGAAATCTACGACTACTACAGGCTGCTCTATGCCAGAATCGGTAAGGCTCATTGTCCAAAGTGCGGACGCGAAATCAACGAGCAGTCGGTGGACCAGATTATTTCGACCATACTTGGCTGGGACGAGGGGACAAAGCTCTCGATTCTTGCCCCGATAATCCGCGGTAAAAAAGGTGAGCATCAGAAGATTATAGACGACGCAAAAAAATCCGGCTTCGTGCGTGCGAGGATTGACGGCCTGATGGTGGAGCTTGAGGATTCAATCAAGCTGGACAAACAAAAAAAACATACGATAGAAATTGTCGTGGACAGAATCGTTTTGAAGGGCGATATCCGTAAGCGTCTTGCTGATTCGGTTGAGACCGCTCTGAAAAGTTCTAACGGAATTATGATTGCCCTGAAGCGTGAGACAAAGGACGACGGTAGCTATGTTGAGCATGAAGTTTTTTTCAGCCAGAAAAATGCATGCCCAGAATGTGGAATTTCCATTCCCGAGCTACAGCCGCGTCTTTTTTCTTTCAACAATCCCTTCGGAGCATGTCCTGAGTGCACCGGTCTTGGCGAAAAACTTGAGTGGGATGAAAAACTGATTGTCCCTGACAAAAGTCTTTCTTTCAACGAGGGCGCGATTACTTTTTACAATCCAGAAAGCGAGTGGAACCACTGCATGTTTTCGGCCGTTGCGGATGCCGCTGGATTTTCTCTGGACGATCCCTTGGACTCGCTTACAAAAAAACAGTTCGACTATCTGTGGAACGGGGACCCTGAACGGATTCTGAACTGGACTTACAGAAAGCAGAGCGGGGAAGGTTTCAGCGAATACAAGAGGCCATGGCTTGGTGTCCTTTCCGACATGAAGAGGCGTTATTCCGAGGCCTGGGGCGATGCACAGAGGGAACGCATGGAGGAAAAATTCATGTCCCACTGCACGTGCCAAAGCTGCCATGGAAAACGTCTGCGGCCCGAGGCTTTGTGTGTGACCGTCGGCGGAAAAAACATCTGGGATCTTACGGAGCTTTCGGTTCTGGATACGATAGATTTTTTCAAGAATATTGATTTCAGCGAAACGGAGAAAAAAATTGCATCGCAGATTTTAAAGGAAATAAATTCCCGCCTGAGTTTTTTGAAGAACGTCGGTCTTGAATATCTGAC
>DGGQ01000162.1 GCA_002392275.1 Treponema sp. UBA3870 | reverse complement strand
GATGAATGTGATGAATATGTTGAATAGTCGTGTGGCCTTGACTGCCATTCCTTTTCTTTTTTTATATGCCTCTTTATAAGAAGAAATGCGACAAGAATGATGATGCCAATTGCCGCGACGTAGTGATACCATTTGGGAGGCTCTTTATTTTCTTCTTCCGGTGTAAGAGAGCGGACATTGCTTTCTGTAGAATCGATTTCGGGCACTGTTTTTTCTTCATACAATTTTCCAGATGGAATTGAAAGCGATTCATCCTGAGTTATTATGGCAGCCATTTTTTGCATTGCATTCAGAATACATTCACCGTAATGCCCGCTGTGAAATTTTCCTACAAGATAATCGCTGAGGATTCCGTTTTGCTGTTCGCTTGGAAATATGGCAGACACATTTTTTGGGGTGATAAGATTGAATCTATATTTGCCGCTCTCGTCATCATCCAGAATTGACAAAACAGCTCCGTTGTCAAGGTTCTTGTTTTTTTCTTTCCATCTATCAAAGCTTTTGTGGGCAAAATCACTGAAAGATTCCTTGTCCATGCTGCCCGACACTGTTAGAAGTGCAAGCTGGATGTCCCTTGTACCGTTCAAATTCGTGAGGAATGTTGCAAGCTGCCACTTCTCTTTTTCCGAAAGGAATCCTGCTTCATCAATGACTCCGCTTTTCTTCCATTCATACAGACCCTCCGTTCCCTTGACCGCCGGTAAATCGACGCCCCTGACCGTTACAAGGGATTCGTCCTTCATTATTATTCCGGCCATGGTTTTTACGGCATTTTCTATTCCGTCTCCATACTGGCCTGCACGGAAAGCGGGTTTTACAACTTCGTCGAGAATTTTTTTGCAGAGTATGTCGGTGAGAATTCCTTCCGTTCCGTATCCGGTCGTGATGTCGTTTTTTCTGTCGTCGAGTGCAATCGTTAGAATCGCTCCGTTGTCAACGCCGTCCTGACCCAGCTCCCATTTGTCAAAATAGCGCACCGCAAGGTCGTGTATGTTTTCGCCGTCTGTTGTCGGAATCGTGAGGACCGCAATCTGTATGCCGCTTGTGTCGTTTTGGTCGCGGAGAAATTTTTTCAGCGAAAGTCGCTCGTTTTTTGAAAGCATCTTCGCCGCATCAAGAACGAAACTTCCCGTCCAGTTGTAGAGACCGTCCTTGTCCTTAGTAAAATTTTCAGTCTCGGAATCAAAGAGAAGAAAATCATCGGAGTAGGAAGTGAAACTCTGTGAATCCTGGAATGCTTCAGTTTCCTGCTGTTCATCTGCGTATGCTGCGGAAAATGAAATCAGCAGGAATGAGAGTGCAGTAATAAAAATCCTAAAACTTTTTTTCATAAAGAATCTCCGTGGCTATGGGAAAGTTTCGTTTCAACAAAAATGTTTTCAGTCGAAGTTGAGTTCCATTGCTCCGACTGGTTTTGTAACGTCAACGTTGTCCATCTGGAACATGACTTTCTTGGAATAATTTTTGGCGCAAAGTTTTCCCGGGAAGCTGAGGATGTATGTGTTGAATTCTTTTACGGCCTTGTTGTACCTTGTCTGCGCAACCGTAATCCTGTTGTTTGCTCCCTCAATTTCAGTCATAAGATTTGTGAACTGGTCTGGGAATTTGAAATCGGGGTACTGCTCGCTTACCGCAAGAAGACGGCCAAGACCTGCGTTGAGTTCTGCCTGTGCCTTCTGGAATTTTTCCATCTGGTCGGGATCGGAGATTGTGCTTGCGTCCAATTTGATTTGACCTGCTGCCTGTGCGCGTGCTTCAATCGTGCTGATCATTGCTTCAATCTCTGCGTTCTTCGATGCCTTGACTGTTGAAAGAAGTTCCGGTATGCGGCGGAGCTTGTTGTCGTACTGTGTCGCGATGTTGCTCTGAGCCTCTTCAACTTCCTGATCGAGGGCGACGATTTTGTTCTCAATCAAAAAGCAGCCGGAAAAGCTGAAGCTTGCTGCAATCAGCAAAGCCGTTAAAAATGCGTTTCTAATTTTTTTCATAATAACATTTCTCATGAAAATTGATGTTGAAAATCTTTTAACAAATTATAGCATCTGTCGTTTTTATTTTTATATACTTTCCGCCGCCCACTTGAATTTTTTTTTAACGGGTGATATTTTAGGAAAGCATTTTTTTTCAGATTCTCAAAAATAATCCGTGCGTGGAAAATTTTAAAATCAGATTGCACGGAAAAAAAATCTTTTAAAAATTACTAGAAAAAAATACCCAAAATCAATATAATCCACCTTACTATGAAAGCAATTGAACTAGAGAAAGCGTACAACCCGAAAGATTTCGAGGACAGAATTTACGAGCAGTGGGTGGAGAAGGGATGCTTCAAGCCGGCATCAGATTCGGACTCTCCAATCCACCAGACATATCTGGATAAAAAGGGAAAGTCATCAGTAGTATCAAAATATACAGTTGTCATTCCTCCGCCAAATGTTACCGGTGTGCTTCACATGGGCCATGGACTCAACAACACTTTGCAGGATATAGTCGTCCGCTACCACCGCATGATTGGCGACAACACTCTCTGGCTTCCTGGAACCGACCACGCCGGAATCGCAACACAGAATGTAGTCGAGCGTCAGCTTAAAAAAGAGGGAACCACAAGGCAGGCTCTTGGCCGTGAAAAATTTTTGGAGCGGACATGGGAAGTCGCGAAGGATCATCACAACACAATCGTAAAGCAGCAGAGAAAACTTGGAAACTCCGTTGACTGGACCCGCGAGCGTTTCACTTATGACGAGGGACTTTCAAAAGCGGTACGTGATGTTTTTGTTACACTCTATGAACGCGGTCTCATGTACAAGGGGCAGCGTCTTGTGAACTGGTGTCCGAGATGCGGAACAGCACTTGCCGATGATGAAGTTGACCATGTTGACACGCAGGGCGCGATGTACCACCTCTATTATGAATATGCGGATGGAAGCGGAAAGATTGAAGTTGCAACCACACGTCCTGAAACATTCTTCGGTGACACAGCGGTTGCCGTAAATCCAGATGACGAAAGATACAAGACCCTTGTCGGAAAAATGCTGAAACTTCCGCTCACCGGAAAAGAGATTCCAATCATTGCGGACTCCTATGTTGACAAAGAGTTTGGAACCGGTATGGTGAAAATCACTCCGGCGCATGACCCGAACGACTGGGAGGTTGGTCTCCGCCATAATCTTCCTGTTGTCAATCTTTTGAACCCGGACGGAACCCTGAACGAAAATGTTCCCGAAAAATACCGCGGACTCAAATGCGAGGATGCGCGTAAACTTGTGATTGAAGATTTGACCGAGGCGGGACTTTTCAAGGGTGAGGAAAAACTTGTCCACTCTGTCGGTCACTGCTACAGATGCAAGACTGTCGTTGAGCCTTACCTGAGCTACCAGTGGTTCGTAAAAATGAAGCCGCTTGCAGAAAAGGCACTCAAGGCATGGCGCGACGGTGAGATTGTATTCTATCCAAAAAAATGGGAAAACACATACACGCACTGGATGGAAAATATCCGCGACTGGTGCGTGAGCCGTCAGATTTGGTGGGGACACAGAATCCCGGTGTGGTATTGCGAGTGCGGCGAGACAATTGTTTCCCGCGAGGATGTGACAAAATGTCCAAAATGCGGAAGCACGAACGTAAAGCAGGATCCGGATGTTCTTGACACTTGGTTCTCTTCATGGCTCTGGCCTTTCTCAACTCTGGGATGGCCTGAATCAACGGCAGACCTTGCAGAGTTCTATCCGACCACCGCTCTTGTCACGGCCTACGACATAATCTTCTTCTGGGTGAGCCGCATGGTTATGGCGGGACTTGAGTTCACCGGAAAAGCTCCTTTCCACGACATCTACATTCACGGACTTGTTCGCGACAAGCAGGGACGCAAGATGTCAAAGTCCCTTGGCAACGGAATTGACCCGATGGAAGTCATTGATCAGTATGGTGTTGACTCACTGCGTTTCTTCCTTTCGACAAACAGCACTCCGGGACAGGATATGCGTTATATCCCGGAAAA
>DGGQ01000100.1 GCA_002392275.1 Treponema sp. UBA3870 | reverse complement strand
GTCCGAAAGATATTCCTGAAACAGTCGCCCAGTCATCGGGTGCAGCGGCAAAGGCAATCTGTCTTTTGGTCAAGGACAAGCTAAAGAACAACCCATGCACGGCACATCCAGATGAGAACGCATGTAACGGATGCGGCCAGTGCGCGAATGTCTGTCCATACGGCGCAATCTCCTATGTGGACAAGGACTTCAGAGGCCCGAACAGGACAACGATTACACGCCATGTGTCGCAGGTCAATTCGGCTATGTGCCAGGGATGCGGCGCATGTACCGTCGCATGTCCATCTGGAGCAATGGATCTGTTCGGATTCAGCAACAAACAAATTCTTGCGGAGGTGGACTCAGTTCTGTAATCTGAGGAATTAAACTATGAGTGAAGAAACAAAGACTACAAATACAGAATGGACACCCCGCATCGTTGCGTTCTGCTGCAACTGGTGTTCCTATGCTGGTGCCGACCTGGCTGGAAACAACCGTCTCGAGTATCCGAAGAACGTAAAAATTATCCGCATCCCATGCTCATGCCGCCTGAACCCGATGTTCATTTTGCGCGCATTCCAGCGTGGGGCCGATGGTGTTATCCTTTGCGGATGCCATCCTGGTGACTGCCACTACTCTACCGGAAATTATTTTGCGCGCCGCCGTATGACCCTTCTTTTCTCGATGCTCGACTTTTTGGGAATCGAAAAGGGCCGCACACGTGTCGAATGGTGTTCCGCTGCCGAGGGTGTACGCTTTGCCGGAATCATGAACGATTTTGTGAAGCAGATTACTGAGCTTGGCGAATGTAAGAAACTGGAGGACGTAAGATGCAAGACAAATTAATCAAACGTGCGAAGGAGCTTCTTGCGGACGGAAAAGTTCAGAAGGTAGTCGGCTGGAAAAAAGGTCTCTTTGAAGATGACATCACCCCGGCTGTATTTACAAGCGCAGAGGAGCTGGACAAAGACTTTGTGTTCAACAAACACTGCAAGGCCAACCTTTCAAAATACCTTGTAAAAATCACAAGGGAAATTGAAATCAAAAAAAGCACTGCACGCATGAACAACACCATGGCAAAGCAGCGCGACCCGAACGCACAGGACGCACCGATTCCACAGGAAGTCGTCCTTGTGTTCCTGAAGCCGAGCGACACATATTCATTTACACAGCTTTTGAAGGAAAACCGCATCACACGCAGCGATGTATACGCCATTGGTGTTCCATGCCAGGACAGTCTGGATGGTGGCGAGAGCTGCGAGAACTGCAAAAACAAAAAGCCGGTCTCCTGTGACGAGCTTCTGGGTGTTGATGCCGAATTGGAGCCTGTCGAATCAAAACGCATGGCCGAGGTTGAAAAACTTGAGTCCATGACCGCCGATGAGCGCAACGCATTCTGGAGGAACGAATTTTCTCGCTGCCTCCGCTGCAATGCATGCCGCGACATCTGCCCTGCATGTACCTGCGAAAAGTGCGTGTTCGACAACAACAAGCTCTACACTTCCCAGAAGGTTGCCGAGACCAGCTTTGAGGAAAGTCTCTTCCATATTATCCGTGCATGGCATGTTGCCGGTAGATGTACGGACTGCGGCGAATGTTCAAGGGTCTGTCCTCAGCACATCCCGCTCTACCTTTTGAACCGCAAGTTCATCAAGGACATCAACGAGATTTATGGCGAATACCAGGCGGGATCCGACATGGAGACAAAGCCGGCCATGCTCACATTCAATCCGGACAGCGACCCGGAGACTACAATCGTATGGGACCGCTCAAAAGACAAGGAGGCTGAATGATGCTTAGTATCAGTGCTGATAAAATTGATTCATTGTTTGAGCTTATCGGTTCAAAGCAGCCTCTGTATCTGCCCGTTGACAATACATCAAAAAAGGCTGACTTCAGGAGATGGGAGAAAGGCGTAAAGCTTTCTTCCGCACTCAAGACCGTCCGCTCCGCAAAAGACTTTTTCTTCCCGAAAGCGGAGAAGATGGTTGAATACCAGAGAAAGGGGCAGGAAATCACTGTCACCGATCCCCGCAAGGAGATTGAGGATTTCGTGATTTTCGGTGTCCGCGCATGTGACGCAAAGGGATTCGAGGCAATCGACAATGTGTACATGCACATGAAGCCTCAGGATTCCTACTACACAAACAGACGCGAGCATGGAACCGTAATCACACTGGCATGCAACGAGCCTGCGAAGGAGTGCTTCTGTTCAAGCTACGGACTTGACGCAAGCCTTGCAAAACCGGCAGGAGACGTTTCTTGCTGGAATGCCGACGGAAAATTCTTTTTCGCCGCAAACACGGACAAAGGGAAAAAATTCATTGAGACCGCAAAATCTGTTTTGACGGAGGGCGATGACAAGTCTGTTGATTCTCTCAAAAAAGAGATTGCAGGCAAGATTGAAAAACTTCCGTTCGCGCATCTCGACCTTGCAAAACTCGGAGCCGTAAAGCCAGAGCAGATGATGAAAATCTTCAACTCAAAGATTTGGGACAAAGCCGCAGAGCCTTGCCTTGGTTGCGGAACATGCACCTATGTCTGCCCGACCTGCATGTGCTTCGACGTTCGCGACTTCGACACGGGAAATGGAATCCGCCAGGTAAGATGCTGGGACTCCTGCATGTACTCCGACTTCACCCAGATGGCCGCGGCAAACCCACGTCTTTCACAGAAGGAAAGAAGCCGCCAGAGGTTCATGCACAAGCTCGTCTACTATCCGATGGCGCACGAGGGAATGTTCTCATGCGTTGGATGCGGACGCTGCCTTGAGAGCTGCCCTGTGAACATGAACATCGTAAAGGTTATAAAAATGATACAGGAGGATGGTGACATTTAGTCATAAATGCTTATGGAAACAAAAGAATCATTCATTCCTTATGTTGGAAAAATTATTGACATAAAGCAGGAGACTCCTGACGTCAAGACTTTCAGCGTGGTCGGCCTTGACGGAAAAAAACTCTTCGAGCATATTCCGGGACAGTGCGCAATGCTCATCGTTCCTGGCGTTGGTGAATCAATGATTTCTATTACATCTTCACCTACTCTCGAATCTCACA
>DGGQ01000018.1 GCA_002392275.1 Treponema sp. UBA3870 | reverse complement strand
AGCGCCTTGAGCGGGAACTTGGAAAGTGAAAACATTTGGCAGACTCAAAAAATTTCAGTCTTTGGGTCGGCCTGAATACATTTTTGATTTTTAGGAGAATGGATTATGCAGAAATTTGCTATCATCACTGATTCGTTTTGTGAATTGAACAAGGACATCCGCAAGGAATTTGACATCGACTTTGTGCCTGGCCATCTGACATTTCCGGACGGAACTGAGAAAAATTTGACACTTGAATGGGACCTTGTTGAAAAGGAAAGTTTCTGGACCGCGCTGAAAAAGAATCCCGATTCCTTCAAAACTTCCCCGGCAAATGTCGCGGAGATTACAGAGAAATTTGAAAACTACGCGAAGGATGGCTGCGACATTCTCAGCATATCAATCTCATCTGCAATCAGCGGCTCATACAATTTTACTCTCCAGGCAAAAAAGGCTGTCAGCGAAAAATATCCAAGCGTGAAGATTATATGCATCGACTCTCTGCGTTATGGAGCTGCGTTCGGACTGATGTGCATGAAGGCATCCAGAATGCGCGCCGATGGAAAATCTATCGACGAGGTTGGCGACTATCTTGTACAGAACAAATCAACATTCCGTCAGGGCGGCTGGCTTGATGATCTGTCTTTTGTCGCAAAGAAGGGCCGCATCACAAATTCAAAGGCGTTCTTTGGTCATCTGATTGGAATAAAACCGATTGGCGAGCTTAGTGAGAATGGACTCCCGACGATTATTGGAAACATCAAGGGCGAAAAACTTGCGTACAAGGTCATCATGGACTACATCGAGAGCACCATTGTTGATGCGAAAAACCAGGACATACTCCTGTGCAACTCCGGACGCGAAAAACAGATTGCGGTTTTGAAGCAGATGATTCAGGACAGACTGAATCCGCGCGCAATCTACGAGACGGAGCTTTTCTGTGGATGTGGCGTGAACATGGGACCTGGACTTATGAGCGCTTACTACATCGGAAAGCCAATCACAAAGACTCTTGACGATGAGCGCAAGCTTCTCCAGGAGCTTATTGAAAAAAACAAGTAGAATGAGAATTATATAGGCGGATGTCATTATGGCTGTTGCCCGAATTAACGGAAAAGATTTTGAGCGTATGCTTAAGGCCGGGCTTATAAAAATCCGGAACCATGAGAGCGAAATAAACGACATGAATGTTTTTCCAGTTCCCGACGGAGACACTGGAACTAATTTGCGTCTGACCCTGCAGAACGGAATACTCACGACCCCTTCAAACGAAAACCTTGGGGAATACCTTGGCGGAATCAAAAAGGGGATGCTCCTTGGTGCCAGGGGAAATTCAGGTGTGATTCTTTCGCAGTTTTTTACAGGCATAGCCGACTCGCTAAAAAACAAAAGTGCTGCCGGTGCTGAGGATTTGTTCGAATCGTTTGTCGCTGCATACAAAACTGCATACGGCTCGGTGGTGAATCCTGTCGAGGGAACTGTTCTTACGGTAGCCCGACTTGGAATCGAAAACATTCGTGAAAATCTTCCGTCCTTTTCCGGTTCGATTGACTCAATGCTTTCCGCCTACATTGCGGAAATGAAAAATGTCCTGATGACAACGCCGGAGCTTCTTCCTGTTCTCAAGGAGTCTGGAGTGCTCGACAGCGGTGGTGCCGGATACATTTATATCTTGCGTGGAATCCTTGAGGGACTTCTTGGATGCGACAGCGATTTTGATATTTCAAATCTCTCGGTATCGGCAAAACTTCCGGCGCAGAATCTGGATACGGACAGATTCACAAGGGACAGCGTTTTTGAGGAAGGATACTGCACCGAATTCATTTTGCAGCTGATGGGCGGAAGCCAGTATGACCAGAGTTTTAATCTGGACATGTTCATCGAAAATCTGAAGGCTTTTGGAAATTCAATTGTCGCATTCCGCACGGACGACAGGGTGAAAGTCCACATCCATACGATGAAACCGTACATGGTTGTGGAGCTTGCCCAGCGTTACGGCGAGTTTGTGACGTTCAAGATGGAGAACATGCAGATTCAGAAAGACGGGCACGAGTTCCGCATGAAAAAAATTGATGCCGGGAGGAAGCACAAAAAGATTGCGGTTGTAGCTGTCGTGAACGGCGAGGGAATCCGTGGTCTTTACGAAAGTTTTGGATGCGACATAATTCTTGACGGCGGCAGCACAATGAACACTTCTTCCCAGGAATTTGTTGATGCTTTCAACCAGCTTGATGCGGACAACATCATCGTGCTTCCGAACAGCAAAAACATTTTCTTCGCCGTAAAACAGGCCATAGAAATTTCCGGCAGAAAAAATATTTCCATCCTCGAATGTTCGGACCAGATTGAAGGCTACTACGCTCTTGCTATGGGCCAGGTCTGCATCGATGATTTTGACGAGCGTTTAAGTCTTATGAGGAAGGGCGCGTCCGGTGTCGATGTGCTTTCGATTACGTTTGCGTCAAAGCCGTACAGCCAGAATAATGTCTCCTGCGAAAAGGGAGACTGCATTGCTTTTTTGAATGGAAGTCTTGTCGCAAGTTCCACGGATTTATGTACCACGCTTTCCTCTGCCGTAAAAAATATTTCCAACCTTGATTCAAAATATTCATGCATGATTGCAGCCGGAAAACATGCCGACGAAAAAATGACGGAGCTTGTTCAAAAATGCCTTGAGGATATTCTGCCCGATGTGGAAATAAATGTGGTCCAGGGTGGACAGGACGTTATGCATTTTATGATAGGACTTTGAGATGCTGAAAATAATTTTGATTTCGATTGCCGTTTTTCTTTTGCTCAATCTGCTTTTCTTTCTTTTTGCGCCGCCGTTCATAATCTACCGCATACTCCTTGTAAGAACAAAGCCCGAGAAGTGGCAGAGAAAATGTTCCGACACAAAGGACATCGAGCAGGTGACAATGTTTGCCGAAGGTGAAAAGTGGGGCGAAAAATATTCCGACCACCGCGAGGAGGTTTCCATAAACAGTGCGGGATTTAAACTCTCCGCATGGTATTTTGATTTTGGATGCGACCGCGCCGCCATTGTGATTGCAGGAAGAAGTGAGAGCTGTCTGTATTCATGTTATTTTGCGGAGCCATACAGAAAGATGGGCTACAATCTTCTTCTGCTTGACAACCGCTGCCATGGACTTTCGGAAGGAAAATACAACAACACCGGATTCACCGAGTATGTTGATATTTTGGCCTGGGGCAGATTTCTTCACGACCAGAAAAAGAATAAATCGGTCCTGTGTCATGGTATCTGCATGGGAGCCGCGGCCGCTCTCTATGCCATGGTTGATTCCGGCTGTCCCGACTATATGGCGGGGCTTGTTGCTGATGGAATGTTCACAACGTTTAGGGATTCTTTCCGTAACCACCTTGTAAAGGACAGGCACATGACTTTTCCGACCACTCAGATTGTCATGGCCTTGATAAAAAAACATTCTGGCGCGGATGCTTTTCACGATGGACCAATACAGCGCATACAGAATTACAAAAAGCCGATACTCTTTCTGTACAGCCGTGAGGATAAATTTTCATTGCCACATGAAGCGGAACGTCTTTATGAAAAATGCACCGCACCAAAAAAGATTGTTTGGTTTGACAGGGGCGTTCATTCCCATATACGCATAAACAACACGGAAAAATATGACGAGGCCATTTGTGATTTTATCCGCTCGGAGATGGAGTAAACTTTTGTGGAGGATTCAGACTCGTGGACCAGAATTTTATACCGCTGATAATTCCATCTTATGAACCTGACGAAAGACTCATCGGTTTGCTTGGACGGCTATCTGCGGGCGGAATAAAAAATATTGTTCTTGTAGATGACGGAAGCGGGGTATCATACAGAAACTATTTTGACAGGGCGGAAAGTGAATTCGGTGTTACAGTTCTTCGCTATGATGTGAACCGTGGAAAGGGTGCCGCACTGAAGACCGCTTTTTCGTTCTGCATTGAAAACATCCCCGACCTGATTGGCTGTGTCACTGCTGATTCAGATGGGCAACATTCGCCGGAATGTATTTTGAAATGCATGGACGCTCTTTTTGAAAATCCAGAAAAACTTGTTCTTGGCTCCAGAGATTTCACTTCCCCGGGAATTCCAAAACTCAGCGTGTTCGGAAATAAAAACACAAACAAGATTATAAAGAAAGTTTATAAACGTGATTTGCGCGACACACAGACAGGGCTCCGTGGACTTCCAAAAGGTTTTATGAAAAAATGTCTTTCAATCAGGGGAAACCGTTTTGAGTTTGAAATCAAGATGCTTGTTCTTGCTCTGAAAAACAAAATGGAAATCTGCGAGGTTCCAATCCAGACAATCTACGACTCCGAAAAAAATCACGCCACACATTTCCATCCGTTCAAGGACACTGTAAAGATTTATGCTTCGCTCGGATTTTTCAGGTCCATCGGGATAATTCTGTTCACAAAATAAGGTTCCCTAGATTTCGCTGTAGCATTTTGAGCAGACAAAAGCTGTTGTGAGTCCAATGGAAATGCTCAGACCAATTAAATGCACCGGTGTAAACGAACTGAACGCAAGTGCGCCAAATGAAATGAGTGTGGTAGCAAACGAAAGTGTTGTCGCAAGCGGCTCCAATTTTTTTGTCGCAGATTTTTTGTTTTTTTCATTCTCCACCATGTAGATTATGTAGTCCAGACCAAGACCAAAAACCAAAATCAGACCAGTGACGGAAAAGAATTCAAACTTTATTTTTATAGCGGCAAACACAGCCGAACACGAAAGTATAATCAAAAGTGGAATTGAAATTATTTTGAAAGCCTGCTTCCATGTGTAGAAAAGTTTTAAGACAATGAACATGACAATGTATGTCGCGCCAAAGAAAATCAGAACCATTTTTGTAAGCTGGTCAAGCGAGTGGCTTATGTCGGAGCGTTTGCTGATGAAATAAACATTGCCGTCGCCCTCTGCAATTGAGCTGAACACTTTTTCGTCCACGGTAAGATTTGGAACAAGCACAGTATAAAATTTGTCATTGATTTTTCCAAGACGCACTGTCGAAATTGATTCAGAAAGCGATGGCGGAATGTTTCCTGCATCAAACGAGATGAAGTCGTTTTCTGAATCCTCAAATTCCTTTTGAAGATTTTTTGCATACCCAGCATCCAGTCCAAGCATATTGAACTGCTCTTCGCTGATTGTCAGGAGTTTTTTGCATGCCTCGCGAGATTTTTTTTGTTTTTCGATTGACGGAATGAAAAGGCTTTCACTCAGATATTTGTTTCCACAATTTTTTTCAAATTCTTTTCTGAAGTCCTCTTCATTTTGCAGAGCCTC
>DGGQ01000005.1:2212-2668 GCA_002392275.1 Treponema sp. UBA3870 | reverse complement strand
TCCTGTATGTCCCCGTACCGCCTCATGTTGCTGCTGAACACAAAGTCGTAGGTATATCCCGGCGGAATACAGTTCACCGCAACAACAACCGGATTCTTTTCGGAAATGAAGGACCGAATCCGCTCGCACTCCCTGACGATGGACATTCCAGGCGCAAGAAGGAGGACCGGTTTTCCAGCGAAAATCTTTTTCAAATCCGCGACGGTCTTTCTGTCATCAACATACTGGTCCATGTACTGCTTGTAGAATTTCTCCGCATCCTCACGCCTGTAGTTGCGACGGTTTTCAGCTGGAATGGAGCGCAGGATTTCGTTGAAATTCTTTTCCGTAAGCGAGTGCTTTTCCTCCAGATAGATTGCATAGTTCGGGTGGCACCCGTTTGTCGCGGAAAGATAATATGGAAGACAGTAGCCCCAGAATCGGCGGCTGTAGATTTCGTTCAGATAGTCGTCCATG
>DGGQ01000005.1:0-2096 GCA_002392275.1 Treponema sp. UBA3870 | reverse complement strand
TCGGCAAAAAGCTCAAGGTTCAGATTTCCCGCGCCACGCCCCATTCCGAACACGCAGGCGTCTATGCAGATTTCACGGTTAAGGTTCATCTCCACCATCGTCACCGCATTTCCGAAGGCCTGCTGCAGATTGTTGTGCGCATGGTATCCGAGCGTTATGTTTTTGTCCATGTTGTTGTCCGCAAGATATACGAGCCGAAGAAACTGCTTCCGCTTTATCGTACCGAAAGTGTCCACAATCGACATGGCGTAGGGCTGGATTGAGTTGAACCGCTGCACCGTCTCCACAAACTCGATGTCGGAATAGGAATCGGTTCCTACGAACTGGACGAAGAGCATGTAGCCCTTTTCCTTGATTCCACGGCAATAGTCGTAGGCAAAATCTATTTTATCTTTCTTAAAAATCACACGGATTCCGTCAACCGAGCTTCCGTCATAATCGGGGATTGAATCAAGAGAGGGAGGACACTTACAGTCAATCATTCCAAGATAAACAAGTGCCGGGGATTTCGGCGAAATGAACGGAGCGATGCTCTGAACGGACGGAAAAACTGTTCTGTCTGGATTCGGCTTCTCGTCCTTTATGAATCCAATTTCAAAAAATTCCACACCAGTCTGCGCAATCTTCTCGGCAGTCCCCCTTATTGCCTTCTGTCCGAAATTCCAGTCGTTCAGATATCCACCGTCCCTGAGTGTGCAGTCCAACAGTTTAACATTTTTCATAATCATATCCCCGCAAACAAAAACGTTCACCCACTTCTGATTATAACACAAAAAAAGCCCCGCCACAATAAGAAGCGACGGAGCGTGAAAATCAAAAACTGATTTTGCAACCAATTATTCCATGAAGAACGGATACCAGTTGTAATCCACCCATGAGTTGTGGGCGATAATAAGGATGTCGTCCCAGGCAATGCAAACCACGGTGTCCTTTGGCATGTTATAACAATGCGACCTGAGGGTTCCAAGAAGTCCGTAAGTATCGTTTGTAAGGTCCGAAGAACCCATCGGGGTCAAACCAATCTCGCCGTCGAAAATCTCTTCGGCAATCTCGTCCGCTCCCGTGCTTGATGAATAGACTTTGCCGAAGTAGCTGCTGAAATCCTGAAACGACATGGTGCCCAGTTCAAAAACCTCGGCATCCTCATAGTATGTTTCAGCGAAAGCTCCTCCAATTCCAGCAAACATCAAAACCGAAGCGGCGAGTAAAATTTTTTTAAGCATTTTCATATAAAAGTTTCCTTAATATAAATTAGTCCTCATCGTAATACATGACATAATAATACATGTCGGTTACTTTTGATTTGTTCACGTTCGCAAGAAGAATCCAGCCAAAGAAATCCTCCCTCCAGCTTCCGTCAGAAAAATCCGGGGTGACGATGCACACGAACACACCGTTCTTTGACTTCAACTGGGCAAGCTCATCAGATGCGAAATCGAAAACCTCGTCGTCGATGTCCTCGAAGTCATCCTCATCCATGACCTCATAATCCACGTCGCCGTAGCCACGCTGCTCCATTGCCGAGTCAATATACTCAACAAACTCCTGTCCATCGTCGCCCCAAATCTGGTTGAACTGCTTTGAGGACAGTGTTCCAAGCTCACTTATCTGGAAAATATCAATGTCGTCCCCGCTGAAATTCTGGGCGAAAACTGACACCGAACCAATTACCAAAGCGGCAGCAAATGCAATAAACTTTTTCAAGGTTTTGCCTCCATTAAAAACTTGTTATATTCAGCACTTTTATAATGTCTTTTCTCAAACAAATCACTACCCCAAAAGGTGGTTTTTAAACTTTTCAAATTTCATACAAAAAAACACCCCACCATGGAAAGGCGGGGCATTGAATTAAAAAACGGATATCCGATTTTCACTCTTCACCGGCGGTAAAATAGTAGCTGTAAAACATTATGTCCTTTCTTGAATTCACATGGGCGAACATGGCATAGCCGTATAGGATTCCCTCGTCCGCGTCAAAATCCTGAATCCCAATAGAAAAATAGATGGAACCAGATTTTGCCCTCGATGGAATATTGTCCAGAACGAAATCGAACATATCGGCAAGGTCCTCGTCCTCGTCGTAGTCGTCCTCATAA
>DGGQ01000034.1 GCA_002392275.1 Treponema sp. UBA3870 | reverse complement strand
GAGGAATGCTTATGACAAGGGCGCACGGACATGAGATTACAAGGAAGGTCAACGCACGGTAAATCCATTCGCTCCAGACAGGCTCGGCATGAAGAAAAACAATTCTGAACAAAGGTGGAAGGACAGCCAATGCAAGCGCGCTGAAACAGACAATCGGTGTGTAGACTTTTGCGAACCTTGAAATGAACGCCTCGGATTTTGATTTCCTTGAACTTGAGTTTTCGACCAGCTCCAGAATTTTTGAGACCGTTGACTCGCCAAAATTTTTCGTCGTCCTGATTTTAAGCACGCCGGTCAGATTTATACATCCACTTATGATTTCATCGCCGACAAAAGTTTCCCTCGGAAGACTTTCACCAGTCAGCGCGCTTGTGTTCAATGTGGACTCGCCCTCAACGATGATTCCGTCAATCGGAACCTTTTCTCCGGGCTGCACAATGATGATTGTTCCGACCGCAACTTCATCGGGAGAAACTTTTTCAAGCGCACCATCCCTCTCAACGTTCGCATAGTCCGGTCTTATGTCCATGAGCGCGGAAATATTTTTTCTACTTTTACCGACGGCAATCCCCTGGAACAGTTCGCCAATCTGATAGAAAAGCATTACCGCAATCGCCTCGTTGTAGTCGCCGCTTTTTTCATAAATCGCAAGGGCAAACGCACCGAGAGTCGCGACAGCCATCAGAAAGTTTTCATCAAAGACGCGTCCGTTCAAAATCCCCTTGAAGGCCTTTCTCAAAATATCGTAGCCTATGACGACATAGACCGCCAGATACAAAACCAGGCATGGGATTCCGTGAAAAATCTTTCCAAAACTTGTGCCGCCAATCATAATTTTTGTGGAGGCAAAATAAAGGGCCACAAGCGAGACCGCCGCAATTATAATCCGCACGAGCATTTTCTTTTGTTTTTTTGTCATGGCATCCTCCAGATTCTGAGCCGCGTAGTTAAATTCAACAATTAAACAATGTTTTAATGGTTCAATTATAAAAACAAGTCAAAGCGTTTGCAAGATTTCCGGCAGTTTTATTTCTTTTCGGGATAAAAGAATTGCCGAAAGGGAACTATTCCAATTTTTTCTGTAAACCGCTAGAATACTATCCATGAACACACGATTTTCTAATCTGGTGCACCCGGATTTAATCAACGGAAAAATCATCCGCACGGTTCTGGCGTTCGCGCTTCCGATGCTGATTTCATATCTCTTCCAGCAGTTTTACAATATGGTGGACATCGTGGTTGTCGGTCACTGCCTGGGGGAGGATTCCCTTTCTGCAATCGGTGCATGTACAGCCGTGTTCGACCTTTTGATTGGATTCGGGAATGGATTCGGAAACGGACTTGGCATTGTCGCTGCCCGGGCATACGGAGAAGGCAACATGGACAAGCTAAAAAAAGTTGTAGCCGGCTCCCTGGTCATCACACTCTGCGTAACAATGCTCATCATGCTGGCGAGTCATTTTTTTCTGCGCCCACTCATGGCATTGCTCGGCACTCCGGTCGAAATAATGGAAGAAGCATATTCCTACATCGGATTGATTGCGGTGTTCTGCGGCGTAATCTTCCTCTACAATCTTTTGAGCGGACTTCTGCGTGCAATCGGAAACTCGTTCATGCCGCTGATTTTTTTAATCATCTCCTCGCTGGCAAACATTTTTCTGGACTTGCTTTTCATTTCAAAATTCAACATGGGTGTAAGGGGAACGGCACTTGCAACTGTCATCTCGCAGGGTGCAAGCGGAATCCTCTGCCTGATTTACATCCTTAAAAAAACAAAGATTCTGATTCCGAACAAGTCAAGCTTCAAGGTCGGGAAATCGCTCTACCTTGATTTAATCGGACAGGGGCTTTCGATGGCGTTGATGAGTTCTCTCGTAAACTCAGGAACCGTCGTGCTCCAGTCCTCAATCAACAAATTCGGAAAGCTCATAATCGCGGGACACATTTCGGCAAGGAAAGTTTTTTCGTTCACCAACATCCCGATTTTCACACTCTCGCTTGCAAGTGCAACTTTCGTTTCCCAAAATCTGGGTGCGGGAAAAATCGACCGGGTGAAAAAAGGCGTATGGACTTTATTCGGACTAACGACGGTCTGGAGCATAATCTGCATGATTGTAGTTCCGCTCATTTCAAGATTTTTGATTACCTCCATAAGCGGCTCGACGAATCCGGAAATTGTGGACTATGGCTCAAAATATCTCAACTTCATGCAGCCTTTCTACATTGTGCTTGGCGTGCTTCTGGTGACAAGAAATTCGCTACAGGGACTGGGGAGCAAAATCCTTCCGCTGATTTCAAGCATAATCGAGCTTCTTGGAAAAATCCTTTTCACGGCCATAATAATCCCACGTCTGGGAACATGGGGCATAATCCTGTGCGAACCGCTGATTTGGGTGGCGATGACCATTGAACTTTTAATTGTCTATTTCAACAATCCAATTTACAAAAAAAAGGATGGAAAAAAATGTCAAACGAAAAATGCATAGCGAAGGCAACCGGGAAACCTCTGGCGGCCTACAGCACAAAAAAGGAAGCAAAAGAATCAGCCTCATACGCAAAGAAAAAATACAATTCAAAGCTGTACGTCTACAAGTGCGAACGATGCGGATTTTTTCATCTTGCGCCTAAGGAATCAAAAATCCACGTGAAGAAAAACGCATGTCCATGCCGCGACAGTAACGGTCAGCCAAAGGCATTGTACAGACGAAAGAAGGACGCAATGAAGCAGCTGGAAAAAAGTCAAATCGAACAGCACATAAAGCTCCGTGTGTACAAGTGTCCTCACAAAATTTTCGGCGGATGGCATCTTACCCACACGGAACCGATTGACAAAAAAAAGAAATAGAAAAAAAGGACACCCGTCTTTAAGCGAGTGTCCCGTTGTGTCTGAATTAAAATCCGATGCAGAAATCAGCCCTTGTCTGAATTATTTCTCGGCTGGCTTGTAGTCAAACGTGATGTAGAGAGTCTGCATGGCCTGGAGCTGGTTTGCGTTCGGGTCAACAACGCACGGTCTTTTTCTTTCAAGGGTTCCGTCAAAACTTCTTGCCTCGGGCGGCGGTGCGCTCACCCACTCGTTGTAGATGTTGTAGCGCGTGCATTTTCCGTCGTCGCTTGATGTGTATCCCTTGGATATTGGCCGGTAGTTTTCGCCGTTGACCTCGATGCTTTTCAGCTCAATGCAGTATCCGGGGAAAAGCTGTTCTCCGTTTGAAATTCCTATTGCGCTGAATGCAAAACCCTTTGCGGTCTTGAACTCGGTCTGGGTAAAATCAAAACCAACAGTATATGTTCCCGGTCCCGTAACCTCAACGTCCTGCGGAATAAGTCCGTCGGTCATTGAGTCAGGATTGTACACATCGCCAACAGAATATGAGAAGTTCCAGTCCCCGCTGTTGTACATGAGCCATGCAACCGCACGGTCGGTCACACCTACAAACTCGTTGTGCTTCAAAACTTCGGGAGCCTCGGCATAGCGTTTTTCGATTCTTTCCATGCAGAGTTTTGCCCAGTCAGATTCGGAATACTGTTTCAGCGAATCAAAACTTCTTGCCTTGTAAAAATCCGTCATCTCCTTGTGCTTGAATCCTGTCTTGCGGTCGAAATAGCCCCACTCGCCTGTGTCCCACATTACCGGGCAAAGGTTGTAGTAGTCGCAGTTGTCCAAAAAGTTTTCGTGCCATTCAAGCGTATTGTCCTTCATGTTTCCGTCTGTCTTTGGTGATGTCGCGTACTCGCCGATTATGACACCATAGCCCTTTGAAACAAAATTGTCCGCCATCTTTTTGAGATTGACGTTCATCTCCTCGACCTCGCGCTTGAGTCCCCAGTGACCGACACTCGTTCCACCACAGTACCCCCACGGAGTATAATAGTGGACGGAAATCAAAAGCTTGTCCTTCGCGGTGTCCGTCGGCATGACAAAACGGCTGTCGCATGTCCTGTCGATTTCAGTTCCGAATCCGGGAATCAGGAGGAAGCGGTTGGCATTGTTTCCACCGGTGGAGCGCACGACATCAACGAAAGTCTGGTTGATTTTGTTTGCGGTCGCAAAACATTCGTCCTCGGAAAGGGAGCCGCTGTCAGGAACCGCGTCCACATCATTAAGGCGTGTACCAATCTCCTCGTTTCCGCCCTCGAATATGACCTTCTCGGAATAGTTTTTGAATCTGTTTGCAAGCTGGGTCCACATGGAAATGTAAAGCTCCATGCCGTCCTTGCGGGTCTGCTCTGTGCGTGAACCGAACATTCCCCACCATCCGCCGTCCCAGTGGTCGTTGAAAATCACATAAAGCCCCGCATCCAGCGCATAGTTCACGATTTCCTCAACACGGTCAATGTACGCCGGATCGATTTTGTAGTTGCGGTTCTTCCAATCCATCGCGTTCGTCCATGCAACCGGAATCCTTATGCAGTCAAATCCGGCTGACTTGTAGAGCTTCATCAGCTCTGGAGTCGTGACGGGCTGTCCCCAGAAAACCTCGTACTCCTTCGGATCCTTTCCAAGTCCAAGTTCGTTCGCGCCGAAAGCCTCCATGGTATTGCTCAGGTTGATTCCGTTCCCCATGATTTTGGAAAGTTCCAGTGCCGTAAGCTCCGAATTAAATTCCTGAGGCGTGGTGACAGTCTTGCTTGCCGTATTGGGGATTTTTGATTTCCCGCACGATGCCAACATTCCAAAAGAGAAAGCCGCAATTGCAGCCGCAGCCATAATCTTTTTCGTTCCCATTAGATTCTCCAGATTCAAATTTGCGCAGGGCATAAAAACCCATGGCACAAATCCTACACCAGAGCCAAGAATCTTGAAATCCTAGAATCTTTTGATTTTTACTTGAATTTTTTGCATCTTCCCCGCACGGGACTTTCATCTAGACACAAGCCTGTACACGGCATAGCCCACCCATATCAGCCAGGAATATGGCCACGCATTGAACGCAAAACTGACCAGAAGATAAACCGCAGCAACGGAAAGCGCAACAACCCAATTTTTTGTCGAAATCTTTTTTTCCACAACGTCCCCCTACTTCACCAAAATCTTGTCAACGATTCCATAGTCAATGGCCTCCTGCCCCTGCATCCAGTAGTCGCGGTCGGTGTCACGGACAACATCCTCATAAGGACGGCCGCAGTTTTCGGACAGAATACGGTTGAGCATTTCCTTTGCCTTCCTCAGCTCCGTCGCGGCAATGTCAACATCGGAAGACTGACCGGCACAACCTCCAAGCGCCTGATGAATCAAAACTTTTCCATGCGGAAGAATGTAGCGCTTTCCCTTGGTACCGCCGGACAAAAGGATTGAACCCATGCTGCACGCCCGCCCCACGCAGATTGTCGCAACGTCGGGCTTTATGTAGTTCATCGTGTCGTAGATTGCCATGCCAGCGTCAATGTCGCCGCCGGGTGAATTTATGAAAAGCTGGATATCCTCGTTCCCCTCCGACGAAAGATAGAGAAGCTGTGCGATTATACTTTCCGCCATGTCCTCCTCAATCTCCCCGACGCAGTGGATGATTCTTTCCTTTAAATTGTACGTCCAGACATCAGTCTGATTTCCCATCCCGGGTATGATTATCATGATTATGCCTCCTCGTTAAAATGCACTCCCCTACTTCGCCAAAAAACCGCCGGACCTTTTCTGCTTGTGCCGCCTCTCGTTTCTGCAGTACTCCTCGATTGCGGACGCGCTCGGTCGTTTTCCTTCAAGAACCTCATCTATCTGAATCCTCTTGGCGACATTTGAAATCTCTTCCGAACTGAGAGAAAATTTGTCAGAAAAATTTGAGACCGTCTTTTCATCCAGCCAGTCGATTTTGTTCTGCCAGATTTTGAGCTTGGACTCGTCGGTCGGCTCGGGGAAATAAATCTTTCCATAAAAATTGTTGTCGAAAGAGTCGTCGTAGACATCGCAGATTGCAATCAGTATGCCGGAAAAAGTCTCCATTATCTCCTCAAAATTTTCCTGCACAATCTGCATCACGGTCTCCATCCCCGTGTCGGGATTCAGATAACGCTTCTGCAAAAAAATCGACGCACCCTCAAGGACAAAGACCGGCTTGTGTCGGCCCTCAAGTTTTTCCCTGTCGCTGAATTTTTTGTAGGTCGCGAACAACGCCTTGATTGAGTCCGGGTTGTCCATAAGCTGGGCGGAAACGGTCCTAAGGTTGAACGAAAACACGCTCCTCCCGGATTTTTTTGCGATGGTGAAAGCCGCCTGTTTTTTTGCAGTCTTTCGCACTCCGGTAAACACAAAGCTGATTCCAGACGGGAGGTCCTTTCTCTTAAGCTCCTCCTGCTTTATCGCAAACGAGTCATGCTTCAGAAGCTCCGAATATTTTTCAATCCTCTCCTCAATCTCGTCGGAAAAGAAAACCGTCCTCTCCTGAATCCTCGCAAGCGGAATCAAAAGCTCGTCGTCACCATCATCAAACTGCGGGAACACAATGCGCGGACGGTTCCCCACAATCGCATAGCTGACATACTCGGGGATTATATAGAAACTTTCCCCATTTTCACTCTCAACCTTTTTTATGAGACGCTTTTCCGAAAGACTGGTCAGGTCGTCCCTATATTTCACAAGGTACAGCGGATTGCATCCCAAAAACTCGGGGGAAGCCAGGTCATAATATGATACAGGACTTTCTCCAAGCCGGTAGAATGCAAAGAATAAGCAGCAGAAAATGACAGTCTCGGAATCGTCCGTGTCCAAGTATGATTTCAAAATCTTGAGCGAACGGTCGAACTCCTTTGTCCTGTACGGTCTGAAGCAGCTTCTCTTTAAAATATTGAACAGTATGGAGACATGGCGCAAAAGCCCGTCAAGTCCAGAAACAAAATTATCCATATCCGTCCTCCGCTAAAATTCGTCGGGATGGTTTCTGTAGTATCCAGAGTCGTGGCCCTCAGAATCCTCGGCATCAATGAGGACCTTGAATTCCTCGTGCGACACTATCCAGTCGTAGATTGCGGAATTCTCGTTCGCGGCTGCATAGTGCGTGAAATTCCGTCCAAGAAGATCTGTCACCTCGGCAATTGCACCGGACGCAAGCAGGGCAGCCAAAACCTCAGGATTCTCATTGTTCTTCGCCACCCAGAAAATCGGACGGCTCATGTCTGATGTCTCAAAATTTGGAGCAAACCCGCTTCCTAGGATTTTCACAATGACATTCGGATTTGGATTGCAGCACACGTTGAAAAAGGTCTCCTCCTTCTGCGCGTCCATCATTATCTCCAGAACATTCGGATTCGGGTTACTCATAGACGCAAGCTGGAACGGTGTGACCCCCTTTTCGTCTGGGTCGTTCACGCTGAAAAATGCGCAGAGATACTGGGCCATGTCCTCGCTTTCGTTCAGTGCCGCAAGATGAAGGAGAGTCCCCCCGCTCGTGGTCTTAACATTGCTGTCCGCACCGGCCTTCCGCAGAACAACAAGGACATCGGAATTTTCATTCCATCTGGCAGCGTTCATTATTGCGGTCCACCCGTCCACGTCCCTCTCCTCAAGGTCAAAGCCCTTTGTCAGAACGTACTCCATTATTGAAGGATTCTTGTTTTTCGCCGCCTCAATCAAAAGGGACTCATTTTCGTTGTCCCGGGCATCAATGTCGGCCCCGCATTTTAGGAGCATGTCTATCACCTCGGGATTCGGGGTATTGGAACCGGCAACAAGAAGAGGTGTGGCCTCAAATTTTGTCCTTGCCTCAATGTCCGCGCCCCTGTCAACAAAATACTTGACCAGATTCGGGTCGGATGTTGCAGCGGCATAATGAAGGACAGTCCATCCATCATCGGTCGCAAAATCCATGCCGTATCCGCACGTGCTGACAACGTAATCCAAAATTTCGGTCCCACGTCCGTCGGAATTCAATATGGACGCAATCAATACAAAGATTCTGTCCTCCTCGTCGAAGGATTCAAAATCCTTGAGCAAAAGTTTCACAACATCCAGATTCCCAGCCGCAACAGCGTTCTTAAACAAATCCCTGCCATCATCAGTCATACAGCAAACCCCGTCTTATAAAATTAGTTCTATTATAAACGTTGATTCGCAAATTGTCATTTTTTTTTGAGAAAAACACACTTGCTATCAAAACTGTTACCCAGGGAGCCGCATGTTGTTATCAAAACTGTTACCCGCATTGATTTTTTTCTATTCCGGTATGGCTGCACACACATTTACAGCCATTTTTACACTACATATAGCGTTTTCGCCCTCATTTTGCTATCAAAACTGTTACCCGGCAAAAAAAATGGTCCGTCCACCGTACCCTAGTTATCAAAACTGTTACCCAATTCTCAGTCTACCATGTGTATATATGGAAATTCCGCGACTTACATACGCTATATATGGTGTCATTGGGCTTATTTTGTTATCAAAACTGTTACCCACAGCCAAACGATTCCGCCAACACGACATTAATTGCTGTCAAAAGTGTTACCCAAACAAAATTCCCCCGGCAAAAAGTATTTTTATCAAAACTGTTACCCCAAAAAGCCATTATTCCCGAGAGTTTCCATGCCTTTTTCCAAGGCCAAAAAATGCGAGCCTTCGCGAGCAAATGAAAATTCTCAGAGCAAGCCGACAAACGTCGGCTTGCCACCACCAAAATCCTATCATTCCAAACCAATTCCGAGAGTTTCCATGTTTTTTTGCAAAGCAAAAAATGCGAGCTTTCGCGAGCAAATGGAAAATCCCAGAGCAAGCCAACATTGTCAGCTTGCCACCACCAAAATCCTATCATTCCAAACAAATTCCGAGAGTTTCCATGTTTTTTTGCTCCGCAAAAAATACGAGCCTTCGCGAGCAAATGGAAAATCCCTGAGCAAGACAACATACATCGGCTTGCCACCACCAAAATCCTATCATTCCAGACCAATTCCAAGAGTTCCCATGTTTTTTTGCAACGCAAAAAATGCGAGCCTTCGCGGGCAAATGGAAACTCTCAGAGCAAGCCGACGTTTGTCGGCTTGCCACCACCAAAACCCCATCATTCCAAACAAATTTCGAGAGTTTCCATGCCTTTTTCCAAGGCCAAAAATGCGAGCCTTCGCGAGCAAATGGAAACTCTCAGAGCAAGCCAACGTATGTCGGCTTGCGACCACCAAAACCCCATCATTCCAAACAAATTCCGAGAGTTCCCATGTTTTTTTGCAACGCAAAAAATGCGAGCCTTCGCGAGCAAATGGAAAATCCCAGAGCAAGACAACATACATCGGCTTGCCACCACCAAAATACTATCATTCCAAACAAATTCCGAGAGTTCCCATGTTTTTTTGCAACGCAAAAAATGCGAGCCTTCGCGAGCAAATGGAAACTCTCAGAGCAAGCCGACAAACATCGGCTTGCCACCACCAAAACCCCATCATTCCAAACAAATTACGAGAGTTTCCATGTTTTTTTGCAACGCAAAAAATGCGAGCCTTCGCGAGCAAATGGAAACTCTCAGAGCAAGCCGACAAACGTCGGCTTGCGGCTATCGGCACATCCGTGAAAAAACTTTAGTAAAAATGTTTCACGGTAAACAAAATTATTTCTGTAAATCTGTATAGGAGGCTTGTTTTTTCTTGTTCCAGGTTATGGCGATTCACTTTTCTTCCATAATAATATGCATCTCGGGTAACAATTTTGATAACAACAGCCCACAGGTACATGAAGGTCAGATGCTAGGGTAACAGTTTTGAAATCTTTTTGCACAGGATGCCTGTGTATTAAGCATCCATCGGTAACAGTCTTGAAATCATGTTGAAAAGTTCCGTAATTCCTTGTATTACATAGACTTGGAAAAATAGCACAAAAAAGCCGGGTAACAGTCTTGAAATCAATCCGTCACAGTTTTGAAATCTCTTCTATATATACTAATAATTAACTATTAATATATAAAAGGCTAATAACAGAGCTCCGAAAACTGTGGAAAACTCCAAATTCTGTTGTCAAAACTGTTACCCGCATGGAACAACTAGATGTTTGCGGTAATCAATGCGTATCTCTTGTCATCCTTCAGCACAGGCGTAGGACTTTTGTACAGGGTTATGCCACTACCATCCGGGGAGATTGTAAACTTGACCTCGGGGTAGTATTTTTCCTTGATTTCCTTGAGCTCCTCAACCAGACGCTTGTAGTTGACCGATTCCTGGCTTCTGTTGGAATTTTCATCAGTGGGCATGAACTGCTCGACCAGCTTCTTACGTGGAACAAAAAGAGGCTTCTCCAGACCATTGTTTCTGTAGACAAGCCATGCATACAAATCTTTCCCGGACGCACTGGAGATGTCCTTGTAAACGCTGTAGTCGATAGGAACAGCATGGGCCTGGCAGAATCGAGCGAACTCTGCGGAAAGTATTATCTTGAACCGACCAAACCTTGTATCGTTACCGTCATCCACCTCCATGTACTGAACACCCTCGGTAAAACGTATATTTCCTGTTGAGCGCGTAGTGACTGTGACATCTCCCTTTGGTGCAGACCCCTTGTCGTACATGTCTTCAAAAAGGTAGGCGGCCTTAAGCTCCCTTATGCTCTGCTCGAACATGAACGTGGCATTGGAAAAACACTCCAGCTGCTCCTTTATGTCCCCTCCCCTCTGCTTTGGAAGCTGCATTTCCTTTAGAAGATCCGATAGCGTGGCATATTCAAGATAGACCGGGGAATCCTTTTGTGTGGAAATCACCGCGTGTGTGGTCAGGAGACTCAAAAGAAGCCTTCCGTATTTGCCAAAGGGAACATTCTTGGGGGAAGTCAGCGTCAAAATGATACCGTTGCTCCCCTTCCTCACGAATACAGTCTTGTTGACGTTCCTGAATGGAAGCGACGCTGTTGTGAAAAAGCTTGGGATGTAGCTGATTTGCTTGGATGTGGGCCTTGAAAGCTCGATTGCAAACATTTCGTCAATGGAAGTGTCCTCCGAAGATGCCGCCTCCGTGTTTTCCATCGATACAAGTTCCATGCTCTCTGAATTATTGTTGTCAGACATAACGGCCACCTATTTTCGGAAGATTTCACCGTTACTGGTGATGTATGCCTTTCCAAGCTCCATGTCCTGCCTTAGATAAGACATTGCCGCCCTGTAGGCTGTGGCTAGGGAGAATCCGTTGGAACAGAAAAGCCTTCTAAGCTCGTTCCTCTCGTCCTCCGTCACGTGGATTCCAATCAGAACATCCTTCCGCTTTTTTTCGCCCGTTTCCTGGGTAACAGTTTTGATAGCATCCTGATTCTGTGCCGGGATTTCCTCTTTTGGGCTTTCCACTGGGGATGTAGGCTGCACAGGTGCGCTTGGTGCAAGTGTTGTTGCGAAACTCTGCATGTTGCTTGCGATTTTTTCTTTCTGAAGCTCTGCGAATGTCGGGTTTTTCTGGTGGACTGCCATTACATCAACCTCTCTACAAGACCTGAGATTGCGGCTACGGTCTCCGGTTTTGCGGAAACAGCCTTGTCGAATATGTTCGTGTGGACGCTCTGGCTCTTTGAGAACGCAGGGTCCGTGGGGATTATGATGAAGTCGAACTTTCCGTCCGAGTTGATTGCGTTGAAAGCCTCCAGGTACGCGCTCTGGGTCTTCAGCCTCTTGTCCTGCTGGTTCAGCACGATTTTATGGAAAACGGGCTTGACTCCGTACTGGGATTCGACAGGCGCAAGGTTTTTGATGAAGATTTCCCATCCGTCTTTTGAAAATTCGTCCAGCTTCAGAACCGGGACAACCTCGTTGCAGCCAATGAAAATGGACTTCTCGAACTCGTCAAACGCCGGTGAAGTGTCGAATATGCAGTAGTCGAAGTGTTTTTCAAGCTCCGGCAGAATCTGCTTTTGGAATTTAAATGGATAGTGCTCGTTTTTGGCGAACTGCTTGAGGCTCCCCCCTACCCCGAACGTGGGGATTACAAAAAGGTTTTCCAGATCGGACTGGTACACACATTCAAGGACCGGAATTCTGTCGTAGAGTATGTCCGCAAGCTCGTGCTCAAAGTCGTCCAAGAGCCATGAACTTGAGTTCCCCTGTGGGTCGCAGTCGATGTATACAACCTTTTTTCCGCGTCTGGCCATCTCCACGGCAACCGATACGGATATGCTTG
>DGGQ01000157.1 GCA_002392275.1 Treponema sp. UBA3870 | reverse complement strand
CGAGCCATTTACACAACCAACGCAATCGAATTCCTGAACTTTTCCCTGCGAAAAGTTACCAGAAACAAATCAAGTTTCCCTGATGATGATTCGATATACAAGGTAATGTATCTGGCAGTCAAAAATGCCAGTACCCGCTGGACTATGTCCATTAAAGACTGGGGACTGGCAGTTAATCAGTTTGCAATATTATTTGACGGGCGTGTTCCCGGATTTAATTAACCTCTGCCATTTACACAGAATTTATGACAGGGTCCAGTTTGGGAAGAATGATTCGGCAATGGAAATTTGTTGGTTCCATAGCCGATACATTTTCAGAAGTGAAAAACAACGTCAAACCTCTGATTAATACTTGAAGCATTACCAAGTGGAGTCGTCATAAATTTCTGATGTTAATCTTTCATACTCTTCCTTGGAGATTTCTTCCCCCCTGTTATAATACTTGTATTCTTCTTTTATAATTTTTTCATCATCCTCATCCCATGAATAGATTATCTCTCCTTCTTTAACTGCGTCCCAATAAGGTGGGAAGGAAGAGTAATAGTACTCAGATAATTTTCTGAAACGATTTCCATCCCATTTATAAGTGGTATAGGAGGGCGACACGTTATTTCCCCAGAATCCTTCACGTATTATTCCATTTCCTTCAATATGTAGATTGTATAATTCCTCCAGAAGTTCAAATTTCTTTTCTTTCGGATTGTATATATACAAATTGTAATAATGGTTATATGCACCGCTGTAAAATTCTATGTTTTCCATTATGTCCATATAGCCGTCGCTATTTGCATCAACTAAAGTAAACTGACTTCCAATGTCTTCATAATCATCATTGTCATCAAAATTAACGATGTCATCATCAACGTTCCATGTCGTTTTTGTTTCTATCGTTCCTATTTCTATTTCATTTCCGTCATCATATATAATTGTAAGTGTGGTTGAGAAAAGTTTTCCTGTAATACAAAAAATCATTACAAAAAGCAATAGAAAAAATCTTTTCATAAATATACCTCTACAAATTTTAGCTCCTGGTATTTTTTCTCAATAAATCTTGATTTGTTGGAACAGCAGAATTCGAGTCGTTATTTATTTTAGAACCCATATTTTTTAGAGCTTTTTTTACATCCCGGATTTCTTCTATCGTTGCAACCTGCCAAGAATATTTGTCTAAAATAATAAAAGCTCGTATCAAGCCAATTATAATTCCGATTATTATAAAAATCCATGAATTTTTAAGGAACCAAATTTCAGCATAGGGAAATTTGCTTTTTATCCATGCAAAGCTTACAAATCCCGATATTATCCAGAATAATAAAGCGAGAACAGCATGAACCCTGTTTAGTGCAGTTTTAAAAGCTACGTTGATTCTTTCGACGACCATAAAAATCCTCCAAAATCATAATTATCTTCACTACTGAAGATTAACTACTGGTAATGTAAAGTTGAAAATACTTCCATCTTTTCATATAAGTTTTACTTATAGATATACAATTCTACATCAGTTATACTCACTTGTCAACAAGCGACGCATATAGAAAAATATTATCATTGATTTACACTTATGGACAATATACAAATCTGTCTTGCAAACAATATGAAGCGTCTTAGAAAGCAAATGAACTTTTCTCAGGAAAAACTTGCGGAAGAAGCCGGGGCATCTGCAAATTATATTGCGATGATTGAATCGGGAAGATACTTTCCGTCTCTCCCAATGCTGCGGCAGATTGCTGGTTCATTGCATGTAGATTCCTTGGATTTGTTTGACAAAAAAGGTCTTGAGTATCAGAGTCTTGAAGCACTTAGAAAAGAACTTTTGGAAAGCATGGCCAATGTCATAAACACTGCGTTTGATAAATTGGAATAGCAGTTATTACAAACCCACATACGTAAGAAAATCTAAGCCCGACATTTTTTTTACCACCCATTCCCTTAAGGATTCTACGCCGGATTGGAGGGGGCCGCCTGCGGCTTGCGTTAGCAATGTAGGCGAATGCCGGAACCCCGGAAAGCCGGTTATACATGTTTGTGCGCAAGACAAATATGTGTATGCCGGGATAAAAATCGGATGCCGTCCGAAAAAAATAAATTTGCCTGTTTTTCAAAAAAAATGTATTATTTATAGAAGAAAGTTAATAATTTTAAATTTGAGGGGTTTGTTCCCCCGGAGGTATATATGGCGGATTGCAACGGTGCTTGCTCATCTTGTTCTGCGGCGGGTTCTTGTTCCAGTGAAAAAAAGGATTTGCATGAAAAGCTTTGTGCGGGTTCTTCTGTTAAAAAAGTTATCGGCGTTGTGAGCGGCAAGGGCGGCGTGGGTAAGTCGCTTGTCACAAATCTTTTGGCGTGCAAGGTTTCGCGCGACGGTTACAGGACTGCGATTCTTGATGCCGACATTACGGGACCTTCAATTCCAACTGCGTTCGGTTTGACTCAGGAAAAAGTTCAGAGCGGTGTTATGACTTGTCCGGACGGTTCACAGAAGGATTTCATTTATCCGGTGAAGAGCGGTAAGGGCGTTCAGATTATGTCCATGAATTTCCTTTTGCCCAACGAGACCGACCCGGTTATCTGGCGTGGTCCGGTGATTTCGGGTGCGGTGCGTCAGTTCTGGACCGACGTTCTTTGGGAGGACGTGGATTTTATGTTCGTTGACTGCCCTCCGGGAACTGGGGATGTGCCTCTGACCGTTTTCCAGTCAATACCTGTGGATGGTATAATCGTTGTGTCGTCTCCCCAGCAGCTCGTCCGCGTGATTGTCGAGAAGGCCGTGAACATGGCGAATATGATGAACGTTCCGGTTCTTGGTCTGATTGAAAACATGAGCTATGTGCGCTGTCCGGACTGCTCAAAGGAAATCCGCATTTTTGGCGACAGCAACATTGACGGGATTGCGAAGGATTTCGGTCTTGAAGTTCTTGCACGTATTCCGATTGAAAGGAATATGTCGATTGCTGTGGACAACGGCGAGATTGAAAGTCTTGATGATGATTATGTTGATTCGGCGGCCGCAAAAATTGAAGCGATGATTAAAAAAGTCTGAGCTGATGGTTGAGCTTGTTTGCGGCCCGATGGCTACTTTGAGTCATCAGGCTTTCAGAATGTTGGTCGAAGGATTCGGGGGGTGCGACTGTTATTTCACCGAGATGATTAACGCCGCGTCCCTTTTGAATTTGGGGCCTTTTGAAAAGTTTTATCTCCTTGACGCGCCGGTTCCTGAAAAAATTGTCTGGCAGCTTACCGGGAACAAGGTTGAGCCGATGGTCAAGGCGGCATCACTTCTTGCGCATAAAAACGGTGTCGGCGTTGATTTGAACATGGGCTGCTCGGCTCCTCAGATTTACAAAACCGGTGCGGGAATTGCGTGGATGATGAAGCCTTTGTCCGAGACTCTGGAGCTTGTGCGCGGAATAAAATCTGCACTTGATGATTCGGAGAAGGAAAGCGGCGTACACAAAAGGCTTAGCGTCAAGTGCCGTCTTGGTGCGGATGATTTTACTGACAAAAGTTTTTTTGATTTTGTGGACATGCTTTTTTCGGAAGGGGTTGAGGCTTTGACTTTGCATCCGAGGACTTTGAAGGAGCGTCTGATCGGAAAACCGAAGTATTCGTATGCGGAGGAGGTTGCGGTCCGTTATCCGAATGTGGCGGTCTATGTGAACGGCGAAATTTGTGATTGCGCTTCCGCTGATTTTGCCATGGAAAAAGTTCCTCACGCCAAAGGTCTTATGGTCGCACGTGCCGCAGCCCAGAAGCCATGGATTTTTAGGGAACTGAAATCCGCTTTGTCGGGTGAAAAAAAAGCCGGATTAAAAATCGACAGGAAAAAAGTTGCCCTGAATTTTGTCAATTATATAGAAGATTTTCAGCCGCCTGAGTTTTACAAGACGAGAATCCAACGTTTTTTTTCTTATTACTGCGACAATTTTTCTTTTGGACATTATTTTAAAACACAGATTCTCAACTACCACTCACTTGACGAAACACGTAAAAAAATAGAAGAATATTTTGATAAAGTTCCAGACGACAGAGAGGTGTTGATATGAAAAAGATTTTTGTAGCCATGGCTGCTGCTTTTGTTTTGGCGGGAAATGCATTTGCGCAGCCGGACGTGGAGAAGCTTGGAATCTACAAGTGTGGTCTTCAGCCCAAGCAGGTTCTTTTTTCGCCCGACGGAAAATATATCGTGCTTCCGCTTCTTGATGACGATGGTTTTGACATTTTTTCTGTTGATGAAAAAAAAATCACCAAGAGGATAAATCCGCCGAACTCAAAGAAAGTCGGTTTTGCCGAGGGGCTTTTCATTCCAGAAAAAAATTCTTTTTTTGTTTCTCAGATGACCACCGGAAAAATCTATGAGTATACATATCCGGGGTTCGAGTATAAGCGCGAGATTTCTACCGGGGGAACATGGTCAAAGTTCATTGCGTACTGCCCTGAAAAAAATCTGCTTGCGGTGTCCAACTGGGTTTCAAACAATGTGTCCATTATTGACTATGCGAGCGGAAAGGTTTTGCGGAAAATTCCAACAGGAGCCGCTCCGAGGGGTCTTTATTTTCTGGACGGGGGAGAGTATATAATCTCTCTTGCGTTTGACGGCGGTGTGATTGAAAAATTCGACGTTGACAGCGGAAAAAGGGTGAACAAAATCTACATCCAGAATGCGGCCATGCGGCATATTGTTGTGAACAAGGCGAACGACACTGCGTTTATCAGCGACATGTACCACGCGCACATTCTCAAGCTGGACCTTGCGACTTTCACAATCACATCGAAGACAAAGGTTTACACGAACCCGAACACGATAGAGCTTTACAAGGACAGGTATCTTTTTGTTTCATGCCGGGGACCGAACAATCCGAAAGATTACACCCTGCGCTCTCCATCCAACGGACAGATTAAAATAATCGACACCACGGACATGAGCATTGTGGGTACAATCTACGGAGGGAACCAACCGACCGGCCTGGATATTTCACCGGATGAAAAGATTCTGTGCTTCTCGGATTTTCAGGATGCCGCGATTGAGATTTATAGGATTTCTGATTGAACCGGGAAACACACTGATTCGAGCGAGGTGTACATACCGTGTTGCGAGCAACCAGCCCCTCTGCGTCGGGGTTGGTGATTTTATCCTGCAACGGATTTAATCAGGTCGCAAGTTCCATCACTTGTGCAAGAGGAATACCGGTACAGCGTGAGATAATTTCTGGCGGAATGTTTTCCTTCAAAAGATTTTTAGCGTCTTCAGCGGCTTTTTTTGATTCTCCCCTGGCAATTCCCTCGATTATGCCGGTATTTCTTCCATCGTCATAACCTTCGAGATAGCCGTCTTCGCGGACGTTCTCTTCGTAAATCTCCTGATTGAATTCCGTCAAAATCATTCCGATTACCTCCGCTTTCTGCCGCCGGAAAAATCCGTCCAGAAGGTTTGCTTTTATTGCATCATCTACGGCTTTGTTTATGGCTTCGTGGTCGCCCATGCCATTTTTCAAATTATTACGAACCATATCCACAAACTTACAGTAATGATACAACGGTTTGCACTTTTTTTGAAGTACCTGATCAGGATTTTTGTTTATGTTCTTGATGTACGCAGTCCACTCGTAGGCTTCGGTCTTATCTTCCTGCATGAATGAATCGGAAAGTTTCATTGTAAATTCATCCGGCAGATGCTTGAGACCGTTGTAGAATACGATGAATTTCGGTGTGGGAATTTTTATCTCTCCGTTGCGGCAAGGGTCTTTTTTATTTTCGGTCAGATATTCTTGATATAATTGCGAGAAGTAGAGGAATCCTCGTAACGGCATATTCTTGTTGTAGCTTGACTGCTGTTCCCACAGAACCACATGGTCATCAATCAAGAAGGAGATGTCGTTGTGCATGGTGATATAAATCACATTTTCGATAGTGTTGACTTTCAGTGCATCCGGGTCTGTGTAGTGTGAGTCGTTCAGTGCATTGTAAAGCTCAAGCCGCCATCTTTTGCTTTCATCGGTATTGCGTCCGAAGATGGCTTTGAAAAGGCGGTCTTTGTATTCACGGTGCGACAGCGAAAGAAAATTTCTGTTTTCATTTGTCATATATATATAATATTCCGTGGAATTCAAGATTGTCATCAAATGTGCAAAAAAAATTGAATTTTTTTGAAATGCTGATTCATTTGCGGATAATGATTGTATTTCCAATTCTTTGGATGCACATTTCTCCTTCTGGCAAAGAGAATTCTTTTGGAATGCGGACAGCCTGGCTATTGCCGCCGGTTAATGCCTAAAGCATTAATCAGCGGTTCCCCAAGATATTTACATTTATCAATAATCTAAAATCCAGACGATGGTGAGACCCAGCTGTCTGGATGCTTTTCGCTATCAGAATACAAAAAGCCCCACCAACTATAACCGTAGGATCCGTCTGAATTAACTTTTGTAATTTCAACAGTAATGCCATAATAATCTGGTGAAGATTTATAGAATCCTACAGAATAAATATCACCGACATCTAATTCAAATTGATCTAAAGCGTCTTTTATAAGTTGACTCTGTGCTTTTGACATTTTTCCTGTAAATCCTTGCAGATTTTTTACATTTTTTGAAATACAATTACTCCAGCGGGTACTGTGAACTTTATATCCAGTAAGTCCTTGTGATGTATTGCCACAGTATACGGCGCCAGAATAACCTCTTATAACACTATCATAATGAGACTGATACTCAAAACTTGTTTTAGGGATGCTATAGTCCTGACTAAATGCAGGAACAATTGCTGATAACAAAAATACAAAAATTACAAAAATTTTCTTTTTCATTCTTTTACCTCTTCTTGACTGTTATCTTTCTTTTCAAATGCGGAGAAAAAAATGCCGGAAGATTTACCTTGCTGACAGCAAGTGGCACAGTGCGCCGTCAACCTAACATTCTGAATCTCCGAATTGATTTCTATTTATTTTTACCCATAAAAATCCTCCTTATTTCTTGTCTGTGGTTTATTTTAAAGTGATTCTATTTTGATTTTTTTTATCTTAATCCCCTTCTCCCAGATTCGTTAACGTAAACGGAAGATGTTTCTTTAGATATTTCATTTTTTCGAGTGTATCTGCTTTTCCTTTCTGCCATGATGGAAGATTTTGTTTTGCCTGTGCGACTTTTGCAGGATTATAATTTGGATTTGCAACTTTATAATACTGGACTTCATCTTTGTATATGGTATATGTGTCATATTCGTAGTGACCGGGTGTAATTGCTGTTGAGCCAAAGCTGCTATTTGTACGCGCTCCACCGCTACCTGGAACCCACCGACGTTCCGTAACTTCATAAGGAACTTGGACTACTTTTTGTTTTTCGATGGTTTCTGCAGAGCAGTTGTCTATTGTCCAGTTGCAGGATTCAATTTGGTCGTCACATTTTTTTATATATGCTAAATTCTCACTCCATTCTTTGTAGGCCTGCTGATCTATGTCAAAGGCGAAACCGTAGGACATTGTTCCATTTTTTCCGTCTTTTTTCTGAAACTCCTTGTAGAAAATAATAATACCATCACTTGGCCAATAACTTATAGCTTCTTTTATTCCCAATTCTTTCATGTATTTTTCATAGTCTTTATCAGGATAAGGGGAAAAAGATCCGTTCTTCAAATCTTTTTTTATCAAATTGAATATCTGAACATTCAAATCAGTAAAATAATTGTTCGGCGTGTCTTTTATGAAAAAATTGGAGCCTTGGAAATCTGCTTCTTTCAGCGTTTTGCTTGTTTCTGCAACTTTTCTCCCGTCATCCCATTGATTAAAAACAGCGGTGCTTTTTTTGTTCTCCTGTTCAATCGCTCCGAGAATGAGTCCTGTTATGCACGATGTGAAAATCGTAGGAATCATAACAAGGAAAATACCAAAAATAATAATTTTTTTTCTGTTCATAAAAGTCTCCTTTTTTCTATTTAAGCCAAACATTTATTAAGTCTTAAATGAAAAACTTAATATTGTAATGTATGAATACATTATAATATTAAAATTGTAAAGATTTTAGGATTGAATTTTGATTATTTTCTGTAATATTCTTTTTGTTAAAAAGGCATTCTTTTAGCATGAATACAATCAGAGAAACGTTTGTGAATAATTTGAAATTTTATCGGAAGCGGAAGGGAATGTCCCAGGAAAAACTTTCTTATGCGGTTGAAAAGAGCATTGCCTATATAAACCAGATTGAAAACAAAGATTCGTGGCCGCAGCCAGAGATGGTGGATAAGATTGCGCTTGCTCTGGGGATTTCTTCATCCGCGCTTTTTGAGGAAACCGGGAGTCCCGAAAATAAAAAAGAGCTTTTTAAAACCAGTTTTGGAAAATCTCTTGAAAATGAGCTTTTGTCCCGGATTGAAAAAGACGTGAAGGATGTGTGCTCCCTTTTATGATATGCGGGTTCAATTGTGTTTTCCGTTGAATTTAAAAGCCCAGAAATTGTACAACTTCGTTGCCTTATTTTTTAACGTCGCATTTTTGATGTTCGCTTTAGAACAAATCTGAGTGTGAGCCTGTCCGCGATAGTTCAAGAATAAGCAGGTCATCTTTTTTCCTGTAGATTAAAAGCCAGTCCGAGCGGATGTGCAGTTCTCTGTGACCTATCCAGTTGCCTTCAAGCGCATGGTCGTGGTATTTTTCTTCAAGCGGCTCGTCGTTGGCTATCTTGAAAATGACATCTGAGATTTCATTCATATTGTATCCACGTTTTTCGGCTCGTTTTAAATCCTTTTTCATTGCGGACGTGTATGTGATGTTGTATTTTGTATTTGGCAATTTTAGTTCCGTCATTTGAGCATTGCCTCCATAAGTTCATTGATATTGTTATACGTTTTGACGGACTTAGGATTTTTCTCATATTTTTTGATGAGTTTGTCGCCTTCTTTCATTGCCTTGATTGTCTTTCGGTTGGGGCGGTCGATTCCAATCTCAAAGGGGATGCGACCTTCCCGCAAAACGGTTTTTGTGAAGACATTGTAAAGGCCGGAAACCGTCATTCCAATGTAATCACAGAATTCTGAGATACCTTTTTTGTCTTCGTCGTCCAGTGTGATTGTTAGATTTGCCATAATACACCTCGCTATATGTGAAAATCATGTGATTTCTATGTGTATTATACAGTAAAACACGCGTTTTTCAAGTGGAAAAATCTTTCGGCGGTCTCTAAAAGCAGTTTTCTTTACGTTATGTAAATTTATTTGTTGACATTTTGTAAATTTGTGCTATAATGAAAATCAGAAAAATGTTGTAGATTTTGTGCAAAGGCTTTGATGGTGTGGAGGTTGGTTGTGAAGGATGTGCTGAAATATCTCCGGCGGACAGGTGGTTTTACTCAGGCTGATGCGGCCAGGATGCTTGGGGTTTCTCGACAGTCGTACAGCAAGTATGAGAGCGGTGCTGTCGTTCCCTCCGATGAGCTTGTGGCTAAGGCTTCCGCGGTCTATGGCGTTGACGAGTCGTTTATCCGGGCGAACAGGGTTCCTTCAATATCCGGCTCCAGGGTGGAATATAAGATTGAAAGTGATGCTGCTGTTCCCGAAGTTGCCGCTCCTGAATGTGATTTTACGCTGGATTCCAGAAAAAAATCCTATGATGCTTATTTTGACGGAAATACCTTACGTGTTATGGGGGAAGTAAATTTTTACGAAGGTCAGAGGTTCAAGTTGTTTCCTATGGATGATGAGGATGAGCGGAGGAGGGAGAGGGAGTCTGCTTGGAATGCCATGCAGGATATATTGTCAAATCACAAACCGCTTGTGATACCTTCCGATAAGGATCCATTTTATAAGGAAATGATAAGGGATGCAGCGGAGGAAAAATATGGATATTTTGATTGATGCAAATATCATTCTGGATGTGTTGCTGCAGCGAGCTCCATTTTACGAAAATTCAGTGAAAATCGTGGAGGCTTGCGTTAAAGGCCGTGCGACGGGATTTGTTTCCGCCCATTCTGTGACAACCGTGTGGTATGTACTCCGCCATGAATTTTCTATTGAAGAGCGTCGGAAACTGTTCAAGCTGATTTTTACGTGGTGCTGGATTGCTTCCGTGGGGCAGCATGAACTTTTCTCAGCCCTTGAGCGTGATGATTTTTCCGATTTTGAGGATTGCGTGCAGGATGAATGTGCCGCCAGCATAAATGCAGGATACATAATCACGCGGAATAAAAAAGATTTTGTGAACAGCAGAATTCCCGCATTGTTGCCGGAGGAGTTTGTCGGATTGATGGGGGCTGGAAAAACATAGAAGTCATTTTTCCGTCTTCAGTTCAAAGACTGGAATCTCTTTTTTCTTCGTGTACTTCCAGTCCTTGTCGTGGCTTCCGGGGAGACCAGAGTCTATGCGTTCGTTTTCCTGTTCAAGCTGATGGACTATCATTTTTTTGAACACGTCCATGAGTGGCTCCGGGTCTACGGATTTTTCCACCATGCCGGCATCCTGCAGTTCCCGGATCAGATAGTAGCAGGACTCGATTGTGGACACGCAGTATTCGGCAGGTTCTTTTTTGAACGTGAAGATAGACCGGTAGTTTCCGCTGAACGAAAATTTCGGGAGGCTGTGGAGGTTTTGGCTTTGCTTGAGAATTTTTTTTGAGCAGAACCATGTGGAATCTACTATTATAACAAGGAGTTTTTTGTTGCCTACGGTTTCCTTGAATCCTTCTTTGCCTGCTGTCCATGCGTCTTCAGCCGGATAGAGAAGGACGGGATAATATTGAGGGTCGCCGAGAAGTTCGTTCAGCCGCCTGTGGTTTGTGAAATTAACTCCGACAAGTATTTCGCTTTCCGGGAGTCTCAGCGCGGCAAGATGACCTGTTCCGGTTTTCTGTCTGTTTGCTTCCTTCGGGTGCATGAGAAGGACGAATTTGACTCCGCAGTCAACTGGTATGAGACCGTCGCAAAAACAGGCGGACTTTGGTTTGAAGCATTTGTAACAAAATTCTCGCATGGGAGGATTTTAACGGTTTTTTAGGGGAATGGGCAAGAGGTGATTTCCGTCGATTATGAAACGAAAAATTGCTTGGGCGTTGCGGGCATTGAAAAAAGTTTCCGGCGGAGTGTAGCGACGACCGGCCGCTTAAAATGGAATTATCCCGCAGAAGGGGTAGCCGATTCTTTAGATNNGCAGTCTTGTAATATTCAAGGTCTTTTTCGTCACTGACTTTTGTTTTCTTCGCCATTTCTGTCGCTGAATGCAGTTTTGGATTCAAGCACCACTCCCGCACCGTGTCGCGCGAAAGATTGAACTCGCGGGCAAGCCGCTTGTAACCGCACTTTCCTTGCTCATATTTTCCTACGACTTGCAGCTTGAAGTCAATGCTGTACTTTTGATTATTCCCCATTTTACACCTCCGTGGGTGTCCTGATTTATGGGGTCAGTTCACATCTTTTGAAATCTTGGAGGATTTTTATGAAAAAGATGAAGATGGCTATGGTCGCCCTGGTCGCGTTGTTTGCGATGGCATTTGTCATTGGATGCCAGAACAATGTTGCCTCCCGGGACGGAACGTACAATCTGGTGAGTGTGTCAACGAATGGATCGACATCTACCGCTGTGGATTCATATCCAGCTAGTTACAGGACCCTTATCGTTAGCGGCAGTAACATTACCTATGGAGGAACGGCGTTTACAGAGTCTCAATGGAATGCTGCTGGAGCGACATTTGCTTTCAGCGGAAACGATGTCACAGTTACGTTGACTTCCGGCGGTCAGACGGCAACTTATCTCTACCGCAAGTAGAAGGCTTGGTCTTTGGAGAACTTGAAAGCATAACCCTGTCGTCTTTGTGGCGGCGGGGTTTTTGTTTTTTCATAAAATGTTTCCGGGGTCTTAGGGGCCGGCCCCTAGGAGAAGGGGTAGCCGATTCTTTAGATGAGGCGCAGGGGAAGACTTTCCCCTCAAAAATATGAGATGGAGCTAGAAATTGCTCTTGCAATTTCTAGGTAGTTAGGGGCGCAAGACCCGAACGTAGGGAAGACTTTCCCCTCAAAAATATGAGATGGAGCTAGAAATGATTTTGCTTTGCCATTTTTTAACACGATATTCGGCCTATGTATGAAATTTTGCTTAAAACACTATATATGGTGTACACTAGATAAAATTGTAGTACTTATAGCGTGATTTTTATGGAAAAAGTGTGCGTTTATTGTTGCTTAAACTCAATGAAAAGATTATAGTAGTGGTGAAGACGGAAAGCGTTGGGGCTTTCTGGATGGATTGGTAAAAGTCACAACAATACAAACACAATAAAGAGGTTTAAGATGAGCGTAAGAGAAGAATGGAACGGCTTCAAGGGTCGTTTGTGGAAGGAAGAGGTCAACGTTCGCGACTTCATTCAGAACAACTACACGCCCTACGATGGGGACAACAAGTTCCTCGCTGGTCCGACCGCTGCAACAAACAAGCTTTTTGACGAGCTTCAGAGGCTGCAGAAGGAAGAGCACAACAAGAAGTCCATCGGTCTTGATGGAAAGGAGAGGTCCGGTGTTCTTGATATGGATACCGACATTGTTACCGGACTTACTTCCCATGGGCCTGGATATATCTGTCCAGAGGGCAAGGATCTTGAGCAGGTTGTTGGTCTCCAGACTGACAAGCCTTTGAAGAGGGCTTTCATGCCTTATGGTGGAATCAAGATGGCGGAGCAGTCATGCGAGATGTATGGCTATAAACCGAATGCCGAACTCCACAAGATTTTCACAGAGTACCACAAGACTCACAACCAGGGTGTTTTCGATGTCTATACACCGGAGCACAGGGCTGTCCGCTCGGCACACATCTTGACCGGTCTGCCTGATACCTATGGACGTGGACGCATTGTCGGTGACTATCGACGTGTTGCCCTTTACGGTATCGACTTCCTGATTAAGGAAAAGGAAAAGGATTTCTCCAACATCGGTGACGGAACAATGACCGAGGATGTCATCCGCCTTCGTGAGGAAGTGACCGACCAGATTAACGCATTGAAGGGACTGAAGGCTATGGCCGCCCTCTATGGTTTTGATATTTCAAAGCCTGCCAAGACCGCCAAAGAGGCTTTCCAGTGGCTGTACTTTGGATACCTCGGTGCTGTCAAGACACAGAACGGTGCGGCTATGTCTGTTGGCCGTATCTCAACATTCCTTGACATCTTCATCGAGCGCGACCTGAAGAACGGTACACTCACAGAAGATAAGGCGCAGGAGCTTGTTGACCACATCGTTATGAAGTTCCGCATGGTCCGCTTTGCCCGTATCGAATCATATAACCAGCTCTTCTCTGGCGACCCAATCTGGGCAACACTTGAGGTTGGTGGTCTTGGACAGGATGGCCGCTCAATGGTAACAAAGAACG